>USJT01000198.1 GCA_900555175.1 uncultured bacterium | reverse complement strand
GGTTTGCAAGTTTGTACAAAGCAAAATTAATTGTATCACTTTGAGTTGCAGCACCTTGCCACAAAACCGTTAAATCTCCAACCATATCTTCCTGATCCAATTCCAAATCAGCCGCAACTTCTTTTGAAATCTGCTTAATACTTAAATCAGCGAAAGTTAAATCTCTTGAATCAAATTGTTCTGCATCTTTTTTTACGTAAGTTTGATGAACTTTATCTTCTTCAGCAGCTTTTGCCTCCGTATATTCTTTTTCCGGAGTATCAGAAAGTCCTGTTCTATATGCAGGAGATTTTGGAGTTTTTAAATCATCTAATGTTATTGAAAAACAAGGCAAAGCCAAGTTTAAGGCCAAAGCAAGTATCAAAAATTTCTTCATTTTTGCACCGCCTTTTCACCAACCAATGTTGAATTGTAATTAAACTGATACAAATTCAAATTATCAACGACTTTTTTCCCTGCAAGCCTTTGAAGCTCAAGGTGATATTTTTTAGCACATTCCATATAATAAAATTCTTCCACCCTCATATTGTCGTAAAGTGAAGAAGATATGGAAATTTCGAGCAAATCTTCTTCATCAAGAGCTTTTGCGTAATTTTTATTATATAAAAGCAAACGCTGTCTTGTTTCCTTCAACTGAGAAAGTGAGCTTTTATAATTATAATAAGCTGTAATAATTTTATCCTGCAAATTTTCAACCAATCCTGCAAGTTCAATCAATTCGGTATCAGTTAAAGGAATTTCTGTCGGAATATTTTTACGGTTAATCAAATTTTGCGCAAGCCTTCCTGCCGCAAAAGCAGATGATTGAACCATATAATCAGCACCGAGTAATGACGGAGCAAGAGAAGCACCGGCAACTACCGCTGACAAAGTTTTTGCCATAAGCGAAGAATGAATTCTTCTCTGGCTTTCAGGTGTCGCAAGTTTTTTCAAAGCAAAACCGATAACCTGATTATTTTCAACAGTTCCCTTCCAAAGATTTTCAATATCTTCTATATCCTTGTCCTTCTGCCTCTTAATCAATTCTTGCAAAACCTCTTGGTCATTAACAACAAGAGATTGCTTAGTATTAATATTCGTTTTCGGCAACTGAATTTTTTGAGTTTCCACATTATCAAGCGAAACCTCATCAGCTCGGACAGGGAGATACACACAACCCAAAATTAAAACCAATACCAAATACTTTTTCATAACAAATTTATAGCACAAGAAAAATAATAAATCCAACGATTGATAAACTATACATCAAACGATTGTTCTTCAACTCAGAAAAAAAAACTATCATAAATAAAGAAAGAGGAATATAACTTTGAGCTCCACAATACATAAAGTACAACAACACAAGCCTGAAACTGATTTCTGCGAAAAAGCAGATGCTTTTCGCCGTGAAAAAATGTATAAAGAAGCAGTTTCCAATTACTTAAACGCTATCTTAATAGACAGACAAAATATAGAAAGTTACTACGGGCTTGGAATTTGTTACAAATATTTAAAACAATACGCAAAAGCAATAAGATACTTAACAACAGCCTCAGAATTAAACCCCGAAAGTTATGAAATCTACTTTGAACTCGGGTTATGTCATCTTCTTGAAGGTTCACCTTGCGGAGCTATAAAAAACTTTATTCAAGCAATTCAAATAAATCCCGATAACCCGGAAGCTATTCTCCAACTTGGTGTAGCCCATGAATTATGCGAAGAATATGACCTTGCCTTAATGATTTATCAAAAATTAATCGAAAATTCTCCGGAATTTATACAAGCATACGATCATAAATCAACACTCTTAATGAAACTTGGCAAATATAAAGAAGCTTCATCAATTCTAAGAGATATCCTAAAACACAACCCAAATTATCATAAAGCATACGCAGGTATAGGAGTATGCTTTGATAAACTTGGCAAAAAATGTGATGCTCAAAGATATTACAGAAAATTTTTATCCCAAGAACCGTTTTCTAATAACGCGGAATTCATAAAAAACAGACTTGATAAAATATCAGAATGTAAACATTTAGGCTCTCATTTGAGACTTTGTAAATAATTTATTATTAAAACATGCCAAATTCAAAAATTTTTTAAGGCTTCTAAAATCTTGTAGATAAAAATTTTTCATGATAGCATAAAGCTTGTAAAATTATTTATATTAAAAAGAGGTAACAATATGCAAGCCCGTAGAGCTGCCAGAGAATTGGCATTTATATTATTCTCACAATTTGATAAAAAAATTACAAATTATTCAAGAGAAGACTTACAAAACATAATACTTAAATCAGTAAGAATTTTGACAAGCAGTGCAGAAGATGAACTAAAAACCGCACTCGGCTCACTTGTTGCAATGAGAGATCAAATCGAAAATTATGAAGCAGATTCAGAAATTAATTTGAAAAGACCTATCGGAGCAGCAAATATTCCTGTACCAATTCCTATGACATCAGATATGACAGGAAGAATTAACGAAATGATTGACATAGCTGAAAAAGCTGTACTCGCTCTTGAAATTGCAGAATTTACAACACTTGATTCCCAAAATGATGTAAAAAATTATGCAATTCAAATTGCAGACTTCTTCCAAAAAAATCACAAAGAAGTTGATGACATTATTCAAAAATACGCAAAAAATTGGGATTTAGGCCGTTTGGTAAAAATGGACAAAGATATTTTACGTATAGCAATTGTTGAACTATTATACATAAAAGATGCTCCAATGAAGGTTGTTGTTGATGAAGCATTAGAACTTGCTAAAAAATATTCAACAGACGACAGCGCTGCATTTATCAACGGAATTCTTGCAAAAGTTATCGTTGATTACGGCATTAACTAAATTACAATTTTTTAACCAAATTATTAATTATGAAAAAGACCTATTCTAATAGGTCTTTTTTATTATCATAAAAAAGATGCAAATTATACAGTTTCATGTTATCATCCCTATATGTTCGGATTTTTTAAAGACAAATTCAATAATCTTAAAGAAACAGTTTCAAATACTGCAAAAGTTCTTGTAGGAAACGTTGTAGATTCCGTTGAAAATGAAGAAGAATTTTCGGAATTTGTACTTGATGATATGGAAGATATGCTTATCAGTGCCGATTTAGGCGTAGGATATGCAGGTGAACTTGTTGATAAATTGAGAAATCAAACAAAAATCAAGCCTTCTGAAGTGAAAGCATATCTTAAAGAAGAATTTTTAAATGTCTTGAAAAATGCAGGCGATAACAAACTTAATT
>USJT01000197.1 GCA_900555175.1 uncultured bacterium | reverse complement strand
TTGCTGTTCTGTTTATGTTTTTATACTTTTTTGCAGATGTATTAGGTTGTTTTTTTATCGACAGAATGTCTGATAAGACACAAATGAAAATTGAAAATGCTTTTTCATTTGGCATAAACCCAAAAATGTATCAAACAACGAATGATACAAAACGACTTGAAAAAATCAGGGACAAAATAGTTCCTCTCGATAAAAAATTGCAAGGAAAATCAAAATTCCCAATATATGAAGTTTCTGAAAAAGATATAAACGCCTTTGTAACTCCGAATGGTACAATATTCTTTACCAAAGGTCTTTTGACTCAAATAAAAGATGAGGAAACTTTAACTTTTGTTCTAGCACATGAGCTTGGACATTACGCACATAGAGATCATTTGAAAAGTATAAGCAGACAAATTATTATTAGTCTTATTTTGTCAATGTTTTCATCAGGAAATAATAATGCAGATATGACAATCGGCAGTATTTCTGATTTAAACGCTCTATCATATTCCCGCAATCAGGAAAAAAATGCTGATATGTATGCAAATAAAGTTGTGTACAGATTATATGGAAATAATCAAGGGGCTGTTGAATTTTTCAAATTATTGGAGAAAAAAGAAAAAATGCCTGAATATTTTCAATATTTTTCAACTCACCCATCAACTAAACAAAGATTACGGTTAATCCAGAACGGACGGTAAAAATTATGCATATTAATAACGTTTCACAAAAAACATCTTTAAGTATGTCAATAATGTTTGGTATTTTCAGCACAATTTATACTGTTGCTCTTTTATCAGCTTATTTTATGAATATTACTGGAACTGTATCAATAGAAAGTTTTTGTAATTGGTTAAAGGAAGCGTTTAATTATGTCTTATCAAGCACTCCTGACGGATCTTGGATGGCTTGGGTTTTATTTTTAATTTTGCCTGCTGTAGCTTATTTAGGATTTATTTCTGCAGTTATTCTAAGGCAAAAAGCGGTAAAGGAATTTAATTCTAAATTAAATCTCAAATCCGTTGATTTTTTACAAGATAGAGTGAATTTTAATTTTAACAGACCTCAATACAATTTTGTATGCGGTTATCAGGATATAAATGCTATTGAAATGACTATTGTTACAGATTTGATGCAAACAAAATACGGATATACAACTGTTTTAAAAGAAATTGTATTAAAATTTTCAGTTTTAAATAATAAAACATTTTCTCTTTCAAATACATCAAGTTTTTTGATGCGGACAATTTATAAAATTATTGATTACACAAGGGGTGTAAACAATTTTACATATAATTTTTCAGGGCCGGGTAATACTAATGACGTTAAAGAAAAAATTGACAATTATTTAAGTAAAGGTTTTAAACAAATATTATCTAAAGAGGGAGAAAACAATTTTAAATATTTATCAATTGTATTTTTTGTAATAGGAATTACATGTTTATTTGCCACAAAAGATTTAATTGAATCTGCATACAATAGAAATCAATTTATTATATGTTTGCCATTTTCTATTATGTTAATTGCATCATTTGTAATTGATATTTGGCTTATCGCAGATAAATTAAGAGAAAGAAAATATAGAGGGTATTAATATGAACAAAGAAGAATTCCAAGCAAGACTTGAAAAACTTGAAAATTTTATTGAAAATCTTGAACCCTCAACTATAAACTCGAAAAAAGATGAAATAGAACAATTAATAAACGAAATTAATGAGCTTTTGGTTTTTGAACCTGAAAATACTGAAGTTCTATCTTTGAAAGGATTTTTTTACGAGTTAATCAACGATTACAAAAATGCAATTGTTACGTATAAAAAAATTATAGAAATTGATCCCAATAATGAAAGTGCAAAAAAATATCTCGAAGATTGTATTTATTATGAAAAAAATTTACAGGATTTAGATAAAAGATTTGATAATTATAGTAGAAAATTTGATTCACCGTCAATTTTTGAAAAATTGCCTGTAAGTGTTTTAGTATCAGTGAAAATCATAATATTATTAATTATTATATTTTGTTATTTTCCGTTTTTTATTTTCGGCTATAACGATAAGAATATTTTAAAAAATAATAATTATTCAAATTTTGAAGTTTTAAATGTAAATTCTCCCTCTGAATATGATTATTTATCAAAACAACAGATATTTGATATCAGAAAAAATCATGTTAAAAATTCACTGTTTAATAATGCAAGTTATGAACCAAACACGGAAGTATTTGGAAATATAATTGATAATAAGCCTTGGTGGGGCTCAATCAGATGTAATCAACTAAACTATAAAGGTGACTATCATGAAAATATTGAAGGGCCGTCAAATGTCAGTGTTCAAATGAATAATCCAAATGCTTTAGTTGGTTTGAGTATGCCTTATATACCTTGGGATATTGGTAATAATAAAGAGTTTTGTACATCTGATTATGCAAAATTTTTACCGTTATCATTGCAATATAATAGAAAAGATAAGCTAATTGTTGCAAAATATAAATTGACAAAAAAATTCTTGAAATTAAGAACAAATATAAATGGGAAATTAACAAGATATGTAATTCAATTATCAGGATTAAATGCGAGAGATTTTGGATATGATTATATGTACATTTTTGATGAAAAAAATATAAAAATGTATTCGGAATATAATAATGCAACAGAGGATATATCAACTTTTAGAGATTATATTCATCTTGGGGGAAGTTGTAAATATAAAGACGGCTGCAACAATATTTCTCCAATGCAAAATAACCTAATGTTTTCGGTTACACATTTGCCTGCAGAGATTAATATAAAATTGTGGAAAAAGAAACCTATAAACAAATATGTAAAAGCAGATATGTATTATAGAATTATTTTTGATAGATAAACAAAAAAGACAGACAAATTTTTTGCCTGTCCTTTTTGTATTTTGATTAATTATTAATGATTAGTCAAAAACGTAATCAATAATTGCAGCTTCTCTAGCACGTTTAATTGCTGTTGCAATCATTCTTTGATGCTTAGCGCAGTTACCTGTAATTCTGCGAGGAATAATTTTTCCTGCTTCTGTCAAGTATCTTTTCAATTTAGCTGCGTCTTTGTAATCGATAGTTTCAACTTTGTCAGCACAAAGACTGCAATTTTTACGTTTTTTCTTTTCGTCGTTGTTTTGTCTTGCCATTTTTTTATTTAGCCTTTCTAGCCTGTTTTATTTTGTACTTTCAATTATTTTTTAGGGATATTCCCTTTTTGGTTTACGTTTACAACGCCTTTTTGATTTTTAGCCAAAATCTTGTATATTCATACAAAACTTAATTGGTGGGTGGAGCGGCTACGTTCCTATTATCTTTAGTCAAAGTCTT
>USJT01000196.1 GCA_900555175.1 uncultured bacterium | reverse complement strand
CAGAGTTCTACTCGGTGATACAATGATTACAAAAAGTATTGATGAAAATACTGATGTAATTTATACGTCAAAAGATGTTACAACATCTGATAATTGGTGTTTGATAGATAATAAAGGTGATTTTTTTGACAAAGTTAAAAATGTAGATTTATCTGATAAAGAAGCTCTTGTCGGATATTACGCTTTTTCTGATACAAAATATATCTTAAATTGTTGCGTAAAGGCAAGATTGATGCTTAAAAAAGAAATTTCAACGGCATTAATAATGTATAAAGAAAAACATAAACTTAAAACAAGATTGATAGATGATTGGTACGATTTAGGTCATACTTCTGGCTTGATAAAAGCAAAAAATATACTTTTTAATGCAAGATGTTTTAATTCAATATCAGTTGATACAGAATATGGCTTGTTAACCAAAACAAGTACAAAAATTCAAAAACTTGAGGATGAAGCTTTTTGGTATCTTCATATTCCTGATGAATTGAAAATTTTTACTCCACGTTTTATAAGTTTTGAGAAGGATAAGTCTTCTGCCAATTTAGTTCAAGAATTGTATGGATATCCGTCATTACAGGAACTGTATTTGTCAGGAGAAGTAAATTTAGAAGATTGGCACTATATTATAAAATCATTGTTTGATTTGCATAAGAAATTTGAAAAATATACTGTAAAATCTGATTCAGAAGCTTTAAAATGGTTATATTATGATAAAACAAAAGAACGTCTTGATGATTTGCGTGCTCAGAATTCTTATTGGGAAAAGGTCTTAGATAGAAAATATGAATTTATAAATGGTAAAAAATATGCAGGAATTGCAACTTTAAAAAATAGTATAGCTGCTTTAGTTGACCATTTGTGTTGCTTAGATAAAGTAACAGTAATACATGGAGATTATTGTTTTTCAAATATTTTGTTTGATTCAAGTAATTATATTTTCAAACTTATAGATCCAAGAGGCAGGCTAAATGGTGATCCTACAATATATGGTGATCCTCGTTATGATATTGCAAAGCTTCGTCACAGTATTGTCGGTTTATATGATTTTATTGTTCATGGTATGTTTAAATTGTCTGAAAGCCCTTCTGTATATGAGTATGAAATAAAATCATCTGCAGATTATTCAATATTAGAAAAATTTTTTGATAAATACACAGAATTAAGCGGTTATAATCCTCAGGAAATAAAATTGATAGAAGGATTGTTATTTTTATCAATGATACCTTTGCATAAAGATAATTTAAGCAGACAGAAAGTATTTTATTTAAAGGCAGTAGAATTGTTAAATGATACTGTAAAAACTATAAGTAAGGACGGGAACGAATGGAAGATAAAAAACTTAGGATATGTATAGATTTGGATGGCACTATTTGTACAATCAAGAAACCAAACGAAACTTATGCAGATGTAAAAGTAATGCCTGGTGCAAAGGAGTTTATTGACAGTTTAAAAGCTGATGGTCATACTATAATTATAAATACCGCTCGAAATATGCAAACTCAAGGTCACAATGTTGGTAAGGTTATGAAAAATGTTGGCAAAATCACTCTTGATTGGTTAGAAGAAAACGGTATTCAGTATGATGAAATATTTTTTGGTAAACCAAATGCAGATATAACAATAGATGACAGGGTTATCAAGTTTGATGGTTGGGAAAAGTTAGATAAAACTGATGTCATTAAACAAGCAAAGGAAAGATAAATCTTATTGATACTGGTAAAATTTTGAATTGTAAAAGAAAGGAATTTATGAAATTAAGTAATACATCAGCGCAAAACTCATTTAAGTATGGTTGGCTTTTATCAAGAATTTGGCCGTATATAAAACCATATACGTTTAGAATAATATGCGGATTCTTGGTTGCTATTCCATTGGGACTTTTAGACGGCGTAACAGCTTTCGCTTTAAAACCTTTTATGGATTATGTTGTAGGAAAACAGGACTGGATTTTTCATATTTTAGGTCATGAATTTTCACTTTCATGGCAATTATTTGCGGTACTAATCCCGTTTGCTGTTGTTGCTTTTGCAGGATTTCAAGGTGTACTTCGCTATTTGAATGATTATATCTCGGCTTGGACTTCTCAAAGAATTACAAATGATGTAAAATTTGATCTTTTTCATAAACTTATTTATATGGATCCGCAATTTTTTGATGAAAACCCTTCCGGTATTATTATTACAAGATATATGGGGGATCCTCAAACGGCTAGTGCAGGCATTGTAGATCAAATTAAATCAATTACTACAAGTTTGTTTGGAGCATTGGGACTTATTGTGGTTATGTTATACAGCTCTTGGAAGCTTGCGTTTATTGGTGTGCTTGTTTTATGTGTAGCTTTTGTTCCTGTTGCTTTAATAAGGAAAAGAATTAAGGAAGCTTCTAACAAAAATATGGTTATTGGCGGGAATATTACTACAAATATTAACGAAACTTACAGCGGTAATAAAGTTATGGCTGCTTATGAGTTGCAAGGTAGACAAGAACAATATTTCCGTGATCAAATTTGGAAGGGTTTTAGAGTTAATATGTCTTTAACTAAGCGTGCAGCTTGGATGAGTCCTTTAATGTATTTAATTGCTTCAGTCGGAATTGCAACAGTTTTGGGTTATGGTACGCCATTTGTTACATCATTATTATTGTTGTACAAACCTGTTAAAACTCTTGGTAATACAATGACAGGTATTCAAAACATTTTTGTTGCTATGGGGCGTGTTTTTGAATTATTTGATTTGGAACCTGAGATCAGAGATTGTGATAATCCTAAAGAACTTACAGGTTTGAAAGATAATATTACATTTAAAAATGTTGATTTTGAATATATTCCAAATCAACCTGTTTTGAAAAATATAAATTTGATTATTCCGAAAAATGAAACACTTGCAATTGTTGGAAATTCAGGTGGTGGTAAATCTACATTAGTAAATCTTTTACCAAGATTTTATGATATAAAATCCGGATCTATAACAATTGACGGTGTTGATATTAGAGAATTTTCGTTAAAATCTTTAAGACAGAATATTGCTATGGTTTTTCAGGATAATTTTTTATATTCCGGAACTATAAAAGAAAATATTATGATGGGAAATCCAAATGCAAATGATGATGAGCTTGTTGATGCAATTAAAGCTGCTCATTTACAAGATATGATAAAAGATTTGCCTGACGGATTAGATACCTTGTTAGGAGAAAGAGGTTTAACTTTATCAGGAGGTCAAAGACAAAGAGTAGCAATTGCTCGTGCAATGCTAAGAAATGCTCCTATTGTTATTCTTGATGAAGCGACATCTGCCCTTGATAACGAATCAGAAGCTATCGTTCAAAAAGCTA
>USJT01000195.1 GCA_900555175.1 uncultured bacterium | reverse complement strand
GTAGAAATCGGAGGAGTGGCAAAATATATAGCCGAGAGTAGTAATTCAAATTCCAATTTATTTATATAAAACTATAAAAAAAGGAGGAAATTATGAAATCAATTACAACTTTTGACTTGCAGTATGCACACAGATTTTACAATTTCAAAGGCGAAGCTCAGTATTTGCACGGGCATACTGGGACTTTAACTATTGAGGTTGAAGACAGTATTAATCCGGGTGTAAATATGGTTTTTCCTTGTAATGAAATCAAAAAAACTGCGTGGAATGTTTTGAAAAATTTTGACCATGCTACGATTTTGCGTGAAGATGATCCGCTTTTGCCTGCAATTTTAGAGGTTTATGAAAAACAAGGGATTAAAAACGGTGCTCCGCAAAATACAATGAAGGGTGAAGCTTTTAAAACGGAACTTGCAACAGCTTATCCTGATTGCAGAATTGTTGTTACAAAAGAAACAATGACAGTAGAGGGTATGATAAAAATTGTCTATGATTTGTTGAAAGACAAATTGAATATTGCAAAAATAACCTTTGTAAGCGGAGATAATACAGCATCTGAAGAATATAAGGTTACAAAAACAATTGATTGCTGTCCTCTGTGTGGTATTGCTCTGACTTTGGAAGGTGTTTGCACAAAATGCGGATATAGAAAAAATAAGTAAGATAATAAAAAATAAAACTAAAAACCGACTAAATTTTATAATAGTCGGTTTTTTATAATTTAAAAAATTCTACAAATTTTCAGGATAAATAACTTTGCAATATCCTGATGTTACGATATTTCTATACCAGTACCAGTTGTCTTGCGTTCCTTTCATATAATATGCGCCTGTTAGAGTATTAATTTTAATTGTACGTACGTGATGTCTTATAGACCATTCCCAAAGAGGATCATATAATTTTAGGGTTATGTTATCACTTAATAATTTTGCACTGTCAACTTTTTTCAGTTTGTCCTCTTTGTGCGGTTTATAAATTTTGTGCATTGTATTTGAATATAAATGTTTATTTCTCATAACAAAATAATCATTGTATTCCGTAAAATCATCAACACTTCCATCTATTTTTTTTGCATAACAAGCAATAATAGCACCTTCTGGCAACGGATAAGAAAACCCTTCCCCTTTTGTAAGTACCATTAAATCATTATTTAAAAGTGGATATGGTGCATCTAAATTTGTTGCAAATGCGATATTAGAAATTAAAAATAAACTGCATAATAAAGTTAAAATCTTTTTCATCATAAGCTCCTCTTTTAAAAATCTTTGTATAGTATAACATATTAATTTCTAATATGTAATTTGTTAATTTTTAATAAAGAATTTATGCCAAGAATTAGTCACCCTGAACTTGTTTCAGGGTCTAAAGTTAACAATTTGTTATTCTGCTTTGTTTAAAAATTTTTATTTAATTAAAGCTTCTACTACAATATTCTTGTTCATTTCATTCAACATAGATTTTATTTGTTTATAAAATTTTGAATTCGTTTTTCCTACTGATTCAACAAGAATTACTTTATCAGAATTTTTAATGCTGTTAACAAATTCATTTGAAATATCCGCTTTAATGAAATTTGTATTTCTGATGTTTTCAAATTTTGTTAGAATATTGTTTGGGATATCTTCAAATGTGACTATACTTATATGTTTATCTGCATTTGCAAGTAATAAAACTTTTAAATCAGAAAAATCTTCTTCCAAGTTGTAAATAATATTATCACCAAGCATTGAATAAGTAAGTTTTTTATCTGTATGTTCCGCAAAAATTACTGCAAATAATGAAGCTATAAATCCAAATACAATGCCTAATAAAATGTTTATTAAAAGTTTTGGTGATGAATATTCAAAATCTTTCAGTTTTTGTGGTTCTTTAAGAACTAAAACTTTTGAAGAATCAGACATGTCATCAACCATTTTAGCCCATTCAAGTTTTGAAGATAGAGCAGCGACTTTTTCAGCTTCTTCAGTTACTGCAGCACGCGATTTTTGCCCTTGAATTACTTGTCCTTTAAGATTAGCCATAGCTTGTTGAGCGGATTTTGAAAATGCACTCATTGCAGAAATTCCGCTTGATGTTGCTAATGCTTGCTCAGGAAGTCCGCTAGAGCTATTAAGTTTGGAATTTAAGGCTTTTTTAGCTTTGTAGTATTCTGCTTCGATAACTTTTTTATCAGATTTTGATTTTTCACTATTGAGTTGTTTGTGTAATTCTACATAGTTATTAATAATAGAATTTACTACATTATAAGCAAGTTCAGGATCTTTTGATTTGTATTCAATTGTAATAACATTAGTTCCTTTTTTGTTTTCAAAAGATATATTTTTACCTTTACCTAAAAAAGCAGCAGTTGAAATATATTCACCTTCTTTTTTGTTTGGAATAATTCCCCATTTCTTTTTGTAAACAAGATGATTTTCTCGTATAACTTTATCTATAACAAGTGGAGATTGCATAAGTTCAAGTTCGTTTGTTAAAGCACCGCCACCACCTGACATAAGTGCAGCCATTCCACCACCTGCTCCTAATTCTTCAATGGCATAAGGGTTAATCTCCATCATGTTAGAGTTGTTTGCTTTATTTATGTATAAGTCGGAATCAACTTTGTATTTCTTAGGAGAAATAAATGTCAAAATAATAAAACATAATAAAATAATAAGAAAAACTTTTGAAATCAAAAATTTTCTAGTCCATAGTGCAAAAAATATTTTTTTTAAATCAATTGTTAATTCTTCATCTAATTCGTCTTGTGGAATATAATAATTTAATTGTTCTTGCATAATTTCTCCTTTTAATTAATTTTAGAAAAGTACTTGATGTATTAATAGATTTAATCTTCTTTAGCTACCAACTTAAGCATTTTTAATGTAAAACTTGTGTATCTATATGAAATATATATTGCTGCAAATAAAAATGACAAAGCAGCACCATATATGCCGTATTTATGAAGTATAACTAATCCAATAATTGTAAATGCAGTGGCTTCAATTTGCATTGGAATTTTTCTTTTTTGATTTCCACTAGCAGTTATATAAGCTCCATATACTGCAGCTTCAGCAACACAAATATTGCCAAACATAAGTATCAAAAGTATTGGATAAGCATTTCCGTAATAACTTTGTCCATAAAGTAATAACAAAATGAGTTTACCGAATAAAAGCATAAATAAAAATAATCCGCCTGTGATAAACAACATTATTTTTAAATTCTTTTTTAGTATTAATTTTATGTTTTCAATACTGTTATTAATCAAATCGGGCATCATTTTTTGGACTTGTGCCGAAATTAGGAGTCCAATTACAGATGCTATTGTGAATGCTGAAAAGTAAAGTG
>USJT01000194.1 GCA_900555175.1 uncultured bacterium | reverse complement strand
ATGATGTTCTGTGTTGAGAAGTTTTTGTAAATTCCCAAGAACTTTTGTCAACGAAATAAAAGACAAATCACTCACTAAAAGGTCTGCAATCGGCTCATTTTCTGAATAAATATCTTGAAAAGAACATATTTTAAGATTTGTTCTCTCTATTGTTTTAACTCTTTTATCAGAGCGGATTTTCCAATCTAATTGTCCGTAGCCGACATCAACTGCGTATACAAATTTTGCACCGTTTTGAAGCAGACAATCTGTAAAACCTCCGGTTGATGCTCCTGCATCAAAGCAAATTCTTCCCTCAACTTTTACAGGGAATGTATCTAAGGCTTTTTTTAGCTTAAATCCACCCCTTGAAACAAATGGCATTGATTTAACTTGAATATCATATTCTTTAGCAGGATTAATTTGAAATCCTGATTTTGTAATATATTCATCATTAATTTTTACATGT
The DNA here is from genome assembly GCA_900555175.1 of uncultured bacterium. Lineage (GTDB taxonomy): Bacteria > Cyanobacteriota > Vampirovibrionia > Gastranaerophilales > Gastranaerophilaceae > Stercorousia. The sequence goes on along the minus strand of USJT01000194.1, from coordinate 2,898 downwards.
CCTGCAAGAATAGCTGCAGCTGCTTTGCTTTTTGTTTCAAAATATCCTAAATCAGTCAGGTATTTGTCTAATCTTTCTTTCATATTTTTTAGGGTAGCAGATAATATTTATAAAATCAATTCTATTTGTAGTAAAATCAAGTTATGATTAAATCAGATACAATAAGAATAACAAAAGTTGATAATTTTGATGATGAATATATTGAAAAGCAATTGATTAATACATATTCAAATATTGTTCGCTGGGCAATAATTGATTTGAATGAAAAAGATATTGTTGTCAGTGTTTCTTATAATAAATAATTTAATATATTTTCATAGAATGTTTGCTTTTCAAATTTTTTGGTTGTACAATGGTTCTTAATGATGTTGCCGGGTCGGAATTAAAAACCTTACCGGCGGATTGACGGTGATAGGTTCGCCGAATCCTAAAATACAAATTAAGGAGAATTTGAAATGACACCAAGAAACTTTTTATTCACTTCCGAATCAGTTACGGAAGGACACCCCGACAAAGTATGCGATCAGATTTCTGATGCTATTTTGGACGAGTTTTTGACAAAATACCCTCAATCAAGAGTTGCAGCAGAAACTACTGTTACAACAGGTATGGCTCTTGTTTGCGGTGAAATTACATCTGATTGTTATGTTGATATCCCATCAGTTGTAAGAAGCACTATTAAAAATATCGGTTATTCAGGTGCTTCAGGTGGTGGTTTTGATGCTGATACTTGCGCAGTTTTGACAAGTATTGATGAACAATCTTGTGATATCGCTGGCGGAGTTAACAAAGCATTTGAAACAAGATCTGATAATGCTGATACTTCATCTTCTGAAACAGATGATATCGGTGCAGGTGATCAGGGAATTATGTTTGGTTACGCTTGTAACGAAACTCCTGAATTGATGCCTTTGCCAATCAGCTTAGCTCATAAATTATCACATAGATTAGCTCAGGTTAGAAAACAAGGTATTCTTAAATATTTAAGACCGGATGGAAAATCTCAGGTTACTGTTGAATATGTTGATGGAAAACCTTCAAGAATTCATACTGTTTTGATTTCTACTCAGCATGATCCTGAAATTGACGGTGTGTCTGATAATCATAAAGTTCAAGAAATTATAAAAAGAGATATTACTGCTTATGTAATTGATGAAGTTTTTGCTCACGAAGCTATTAAATTAGATAGTGAAACAAAAATTCTTGTAAACCCATCAGGACGTTTTGTTGTTGGTGGCCCTCAAGGGGATGCCGGTTTGACAGGTCGTAAGATTATTGTTGATACTTACGGTGGTTATTCTCGTCATGGCGGCGGAGCATTTTCTGGTAAGGATCCTACAAAAGTTGACAGATCTGCTGCTTATGCTGCAAGATGGGTTGCTAAAAACATTGTTGCTGCAGGTTTAGCTGATAAATGTGAAATTGAATTGGCTTATGCAATAGGTGTTGCAGAACCTGTTTCAATTATGGTTGATACATTCGGTACTGGTAAAATTTCTGATGATGAAATTTCTAAATTAGTATTCAAATACTTTGATTTAAGACCTGCTGCTATTATTAATCAGTTTGACTTGCGCGGTTTGCCTGCTAAAAATGGCGGTAAGTTCTATCAATTATTAGCTGCTTACGGTCATATGGGCAGAACTGATATTGATGTACCTTGGGAAAGAACAGATAAAGCAGATATTTTAAAGTCTGCTGCTTGTGATTGTTGTTCTTCTTCAAAGTAGGTATATAATAAAAACTGGAAAAAGGAGAGTTTTTTAACTCTCCTTTTTTTATAAAAATATTAATTTTGTTTTGTATGATTAAGTAATTATAAATATTAATGTATATCAATTTGATTTAAGTTAAAATCAGTTTTTTGTTTATTGCTGCTGCGTTTAATTAAGTAGGCTGCAATAATTGCCGTAATTGGAACGCAAAATAAAATTGCGATACTTCCTGTGATTGCGGATAGAATTTCTGTTGCTACTTGGTTAAGGTTGAAAAATTTGTTCATATCAATATTGTTTGATAAAAGAACAAGTGATAATGCTCCGCCAAGATAAACCAGAATAAGTGTGTTTGACATTGTACCTATAATATCACGCCCTACATTCATTCCTGATTTGAATAATTGCTTTATTGAAAGTGTTTTATCTGTTTCAAAAATTTCGTTGACAGTACTTGCAATTGATACCGATGTATCCATTAGTGCTCCTAATGCGCTTATAATCATTGAGGCTGCAAGAATTCCTGTGAAACTTAAATCTGGTCTTGCTGTGTATAAAAACATGTTTTCTTCACCTGCAAAGCCTGTAAGATGTGCAAAATATATTGCAAGCATAGAAAGTCCGCCTGCAAAAACAAGGCTTATTGCAGCACCAATTATTGCGGAAGAACTTTTTGAATTTAATCCGCCAACAAGATAAATCGTTATGATTGTCGACAAGATGCCTGTTAAAACTGCTGATGCAATTGGTGAAAAACCTTTTAATATCATTGGTAAAAGCATGAAAAATACAAGTGTAATTGTAGATATGATTGAAATAATACTTGTTAAACCTTTTTTCTTGCCTATAAGCAAAAGCAGTGCAAAGAATATGCCTGTAAAGATATATATTTGTTTATCACGTTTAATATCTGCGATAAAGAAATCTACATCATCTGCGGTTGAAACCGTGTCAGAAACCGGTTCAACATGCAAAACAACTCTTTCTCCTTTGGAAAGGTTTATATCGTATGCAGGGTTGCCTGTTAGCATGTTATCAATAATTCTTTCTGTTCCTTTAAAATCTCCTGTTAAAACCTTTACGGTAACAACTTGTTTTGTCGTTTCTTCTCCTTGGTTTAGCCCGTCTGCATCTTCATATTTAATATTTTCTTCATCACAAACAAACTTAAGTCTTTCAACAA
>USJT01000193.1 GCA_900555175.1 uncultured bacterium | reverse complement strand
TTTATTATGTTATAATACCCCTATGAGAAAACCGATTGTAGCAATAGTAGGACGCCCGAATGTGGGCAAATCAACATTTGTAAACCGTCTTGTAGGGTCAAGAAACTCAATAGTTGACGATTTACCGGGTGTTACGCGTGATAGAATTTATTTTGATGTTGAATGGCAAAATAAATTGTTTACGGTAATTGACACGGGCGGAATTGTTCCGGGTGATGATGATGAAATTATGTTGTCAATTTTTGATCAGGCAAAAATTGCTTGTGAAGAAGCTGATAAAATAATTTTTATTGTAGATGGAAAAGAAGGGGTAAATCCTGTTGATTATGATATTGCAAATATCTTAAGACAGTCAGGAAAACCTGTTTTTCTTGCCGTAAACAAATCTGACAACCCTGATTCTTTGATGATGATAAATGATTTTTATTCACTTGCAATGGGTGAACCGATAGGGATTTCAGCACTTCACGGTTCAGGCGGAGTCGGTGATCTTCTTGACTTGGTTACTGAAGATTTTTCTCAAGATATTGAACAAAAAGATGATGAACGCATAAGAATTGCAATTGTCGGAAGACCAAATGCGGGAAAATCATCTATTGTTAATGCGCTTTTAAATGAAAACAGAGTTATAGTATCTGATGTTTCAGGTACTACTCGTGACAGCATTGACAGCACCATAAAATATAATGATAGAGAATTTGTAATTGTCGATACAGCAGGTATCAGAAAAAAATCCAAAGTAAATTGGGGTGTTGAAAAGTTTGCAGTAGATAGGGCAATCCGCTCAATCAGAGATTGCGATGTTGCTCTTCTTGTAATTGATGCAACTCAAGGTATCTCAGATCAGGATAAAAAAATTGCTTCAATTATTACAGAAGCTGGCAAGGGTCTTATTATCGCAATTAATAAATGGGATTTAATCGAAGATAAAAAATCAAATACTATTAATCAATATAACAAAAAACTTGCAAATGATATTCCGTTCTTGGAATTTGCACCGAAAATTTACATCTCTGCAGTTACAAAACAAAGACTTCACCAAATTTATACGGAAGCTGAAAAAGTTTATGCAGAATGTACAAAACGTATCTCAACAGGTCTTTTGAATAAAGTTATAAAAGAAGCATATATGCTCAATCCTCCGACATCTTCAAAAGGTAAGAGATTGAAAATTATGTATGTTACTCAAACAGGCATTCAGCCGCCGCATATCGTTATTTTTGCAAACAATGCGGATTTGATGAAAGATCATTATAAACGCTATATCGAAAATAAGTTGCGTGAAGCTTTCGGATTTTTCGGCACAACAATAAAACTCTCTGTCAGAGAACGTTCCGAAAAAGATAAAAAATAAAACAAAGTAAAATGATAAATAAACTAAAAAAGAGGGCGTTTTAAAGCCCTCTTTTTATTCTTCAAGTGTGGTGATGAAATTGATAATGTCAAACACATCGATTTTGCTTTCGTCAATAGAAAGCTTGTATTTTTCTAAAATTTCATCATTAATAATTAAATCTTCAGCTCCCAAGAATCCTTGAATAGGGGGTTCTTTTTTCATCTTTCATACTCCTAAATGTGTGATAAACGTTTGTTTTAAGCGATTGCTTCGGATACGTAATTAGCCATTTCGTCAAACATATTTTGTAGGGGTAATGTAATATCCACCATTGTTTGTTTTTGAATGTTTGCAAGTTCTTTATCAAGAGTTTTTGCGGGTTTAATTTCTTTTGCAATCGGTTGTTCAAAAGTATTTTGTTCAAGCTGGTGTAATAAATCTCTTGAGAAATCCGTTGTGTTTCTGAGTGAAGCTAAAATTGCGCTATCAATTCTGAACAAATCTTCTGAACTCAACTCACTGCTAAGCATTCTCTCCATTTTGTCAATGTCATTGATATCCCGCATAATGCCATTGGCAACTGTGTTACAGTCTTGGACCATAACATTTTCAATTTTTGACTTCATCTAAAAATTTACCTCCAATTAATTATTGCTCTGTCTGTAAATTTTATCTCGGTAAATTTATCTAAAAACTTTAATAAAAAACATGCTTTGTTACATTAAGTTTACAAAAGCTTAAACCCCTTGTAAAATCTAATATAAAAGCCTCCCCCGAAAAAGAAAGTCTCGTCGTTTGACAAGACTTATAAATATACATTTACCCCACACTCTTTATAGCATAAAAAAGATATCTTGTCAAGCTTTTTATTAATTAAATTAAAAAAAATTTTATTTATACATCGATTTTGTTAAGAGAGATTTTAAGTTTTTGTTCGGTCAAAATAGCGTTCAGGGTTTTGTCATGGAGGGTGTTAGTGATTGCATTAATATCTTGGGGTGTAATTTCAAAATCTTTTGCGACAAATGTGCTGTTTGCCAAAAGTTTAATATGAGAGAGAAGTTCTTGGAGTTGTAAATCAAGGTCATTGATTAAATCTTCATAGTATCCAAAGTTGTTGTTTTCTTCTGCCATCTTGCTTCTCTCCAAAATAAAATGTAACTAAATATTTCAATAATCTAATTGTAGTTAGATTTTATCAATTTGTCAATAGAAAAATGCCTGTTTGAGTAACAAAGAATATAATGTTGGCATGATAATTGTAAATTTGTATAACGTAAAATGGAAAAAAAGATATACAAATAAAGAGCTTGCAAATATGTCTGGTTTAAGTTCTGCAACAATAACCAAGCTGACAAAAGGCGAGCATGTTGATTTGAAGTTGAGCACTCTTGAAAAAATTGCCAAATTCTTTGGATGTAGTGTTTTAGATATATTAGAAGAAGTTGATGGTTAAAACTTTTAAAATACTTCTTCAGGTGCCAATTCAAAAGCCTCTACGATTGAATAATCGGTCGGCAATATAAATGTTATTTTGTCTGAAGTTGCTTTTTTATCCAATTTCATTAATTCAAGCATCTTTTTGTTGTTGAACTGCGGAATTGTACGGAAATTAAACTTTTTCATTACATCTTCGGCAAGAAATTTGTAATTTTTATCGATTAAATTTCTTTTTACGGCAAGATTAAAGGCAAATTTCATTCCCTCAACGATAGCTTCTCCGTGTGTGTATTTTTTGTATTTGGTAAATTTTTCGATAGCATGACCGTATGTGTGACCAAAATTCAAAATTCTTCTCAAACCGTTTTCTTTTTCGTCTTTTTCAACGACCGAAATTTTTAATTTTACACATATTTCAATAAGCTTTGATAAAGTTTTTTCATCACGGCTTAAGATTTGTTCTGATTTTTCGCTCAAAAAATTAGTCAAATTCAAATCTTCATCATCACATTTGCAGCTTTTTTCAATAAAAGAATATTTTACAACTTCGCCCATTCCTGTCTTAAACTGTCTGTCA
>USJT01000192.1 GCA_900555175.1 uncultured bacterium | reverse complement strand
CCTATATAGATTCGATCTTCACATTCTACAATTGCTTGTTTTAATCCTTTAAAGGTCAAATCAGCTTTTATCCAAGTATACTTTTCACCTAAGTAATGTCGGCCACTTATTTCATTTTTATCTTTTTTATTTATAGACCTACAGTCTGAAGCCACAATATATGCTATTTCTCTATAAAATGCTGGATCTTTGTCAATAAAAACATTTTTATAAAAACCTTCTAAGTTTGCTTTGCCTTTTGACATTTGTACAATCTTTACATCTGCATTATGCCATTCTTCAATTCGTCTAGTTCCTTTAATTGTTCCATTGTGCAAAATCCCATTTTCTCTATCAGCATGGGCATATACAAATATAGATTCTATATTTGCTTCATTTATAATATTTTTTATTTCTGAAATACTTTTATTAGAAACAGGAGTTTCCTTTGCCTGTAGGTTTGTCCCAGTTTTAAAACATTTTTTTACTATATCCAATATGACATGCAGATCTGTATTTTCAGGAAATATAACCAATATATGTATACCACTACCATCTTTTGCAGTAATCTCAAATCCTGGAAATACAACGATACCATTGTGTTTAGCTTCTGTTTGAATATATGGAATTAAACAATCCTCTAATGAAGAACAAAAATTATGATCTGTTATTGCAATTGCAGATAAACCTTGTTGTTTTGCAAAATCAACATATCTTTTGGCAAATTCTATTTTATTTTGCTCTGTTGATAAATTTTCAGTATCTTCCCAGTCTTTATCTATAGGCGTATGGGCATGTAAATCCCATCTTCTCCATTCTGATCCTCTTGAAAAATTGTTGCTCATTTCCATAACTCCCTATAAAAATTATACAATAAATATAAATGTTCTTTTTATTTAATAAATTTTTAAAACTTTGCAATAATACTACTAACTTAACATATTATTATTATAATATCAGTGGCATAAAAAGATTTACAGGTTCAGGTTCAGCTACTTCTCTTTCCCAAGACAAGCATTTGATAGTTAATGATATTACTTTATATTAATTATATTTGTCATCGAACTTAGTTCATAATGTAAAATATTCTCAAATCAAAATAGAAGTTTATATTAAACGCTACATTGTACATAATTGTATAATAGTATTTATAATAATTAATTTTAAAAATTTTATTAATCGTTTACTTACAACACTTATCCGCCATTGCAATAAGTTTTTTCACATTCAACTCCGGATCTTGGGTCCCGTTCATTATGCTTTCTATAATTTCTGGTGGCAAAAATCTTAGTTTGCGCAAGCGTTTATTATTGCCATTTCGGGCTTCTGGCGGTAATTTTCTCTCAGCTCCAAGTTTGTTGTACCAAAAACTTTTTACTATTGCCTGAATAAGTTTCATATCATAATTAGCTTTCCCGGGGATAATAATTTTATTCTGCTTTTGTGGGGTTAATGATATTCTGACATTTTGTTCTTTTGTGTAAATCTGTTCATCTTCCGGGGTATATGTAAATTTTGCATTAAATGCCAGTGTCGCAAAATATTGGATTATATAATTTATGTCGTAGCTGATTTTGATTAAATTTAAGTTCAAATCAACACGTTTTATAACGGTTCTTATAAATACTTTATCAGGACAAAATTCGTGCATTGTATTTAAAATGCTGGTTTGTTGTTCGATTGAATAATTTTCTAAATATTTTTGGATAAATAATGTATCTTGTAGAAGTTTTGTCAAATCATCTTTTACATACTTTTCAATTTCACCTGCTGAAATTTTGGTAATATCACCTCGCTCGCATCTGCTTGGATCTTTTAGTGCTTGGCTTATATAATATCGGTATAGCTTGTTACCGCTTTTGCTGTAAGTCGGAGACATAAGGTTTCCCTTATCATCATAAAGTAATCCTGATAAAAGAGTTCCAACTTTTGCATTTGTAGCATGTTTGCGCTCTGTTGCATTTAAAAGTAGCAGATTTTGAACAGCATTAAACAATTCTTCTGAAACAATCGGCGAATGTTGAGCATCATAGACCTTGTTTTTGTAAGAAATTTTGCCTAAATACACTTTGTTAGCGAGCATTCGATACAAATTTGATTTTGGAATTGGTTTTCCTGTCCTTGAAAGTATCCCTTTTTGATTAAGACTTTCTTTTATTTTAATAACATTTTTAACTCTGAGATATTCTTCAAAAATAAATTTAACGTTATCTGCAAATGGTTGTTGCGGTTGTAAAATGTGGTGTTCATCTTTTGTGTATCCATAAGGTGTAGCACCATTAACCCAAAGTCCTTTTTTCTTGAGGCTTCAAACTTATCTCGAATTCGCTCTCCTGTAACTTCCCTTTCAAATTGCGCAAATGATAGCAAAATATTGAGCGTTAATCTTCCCATGGAAGTTGTTGTATTAAAATGCTGTGTTATAGAAACAAATGAGGCATTGTGCTTGTCTAATACTTCGATAATCTTTGAAAAGTCCATCAAAGAACGTGTTAACCTATCAACTTTGTAAACTACAACAATATCAATTTCATCATTTTCAATATCTTGCAAAAGTTGTTTAAATGCAGGACGATCCATTGTCCCGCCTGAATATCCTCCATCATCGTATTTTTTAGTTAAAAGACTCCAGCCTTCGTGCTTTTGAGATTTTATATAAGATTCACAAGCTTCTCTTTGCGCATCAAGGGAGTTGAAATCTTGTTCAAGTCCTTCTTCTGTTGATTTCCTAGTATAAATTGCACATCTGATTTTCTTTGTCATTATGCCACTCCAAAAAATTTCTTACCATTCCAACGCGTTCCTGTAATTTTATTAGCAACTGCAGAAAGACTTTTATACTTGGAACCGTTGAACTCGTAACCGTCTTGTAAAACAAGCACAGTATATCTTCGACCTTTAAATTCTCTGACTAATTTTGTTCCGTCAGTTATTGATAGAACTTTAGAATCTTTTTCTACTTGTTGAGTTTTGTCATACTGTTCAACAAGTTTGTTAATTTTACGTAGAATTTCAGGGGCAAGGGGCGGATATTTTGCATTCCAAGCCTTAATACGTTTTTCAAAAATATTCAATGCCATACAAATACCTCATTAATACTTGTATAAACATCTATCACTCCATTTATCTAAAATATCAACCCCAAAGACACAATTTGTATCAAAGTCAAAACTAATTTATTGATATAAAAATTTATTTATAACTTCCGACTTTTCTTCCATATTTATCGTATTCAGTAACTCTTCCAGATGAGTCTTTTTTGAAAGAACCGACTTTTTGCCCATATTTATTATATTTGGTTGTTATGCCATTAGAATTTGTTTTGTAACTACCAGTCTTTTGACCATATTTATCATAGGAATTATATCCTGATGAA
>USJT01000191.1 GCA_900555175.1 uncultured bacterium | reverse complement strand
TAAATTCCATAATCCCTCTCGCTTTTCTATATTTTTATTTTAGCAAAAACACTGTGTTTTTGTTAAATGTTAACAATATTATTAACATCTTAAGTAATGTAATTGATATTTTATAAAAAAAAGAGGTTGAATTATCAACCTCATCACACACACTTTTCACACATAATTTATAATTTTTAAATTTTATTCACTTATTCACTTTTGCCTAAGCCGATTGCTGTTGCTATTGCTGCGCCGCCTCCGATAAATCCGATTGCAAGAGGTATTTTTCTTAAGCCTTTCATAAGTCCTTTGAAAATATATTTTGCTGATATCAAAGCTGCACCGCCAAATGTTGCACCACCGACTGCATTACCAATTATTTTCTTTGTTTTTTCCTTTCTGCCGACAGGTTGTCCTGTAATTTCTGCAATGTTTTCTTCAGCAGTTTTCTTATCTGCCAAGCCTAAAGTTATAGTTTGCAAGAAACCTTGAGTGAATGAACCTCTGCCATATTGTCTTATATCATCTGTTATTGATGTACCTGTTACTTGTTTATATAGTGTTGAAGCTCTGTTAGAGATTTCTTCTGCAGTTGCTCCAGGGTACATACTTTTTACACTGTTTTTAAATTTTTGATATGATTGAATAATTTGTTCTTGTTCATTATTCATAATTCTTTCATGAAGATATGATGCTTGTTTTGCAATACCTTCCATTGGAGAATTCAATGTTAAATCTGCATCTCGCCATTTTTGTTGCTGTCTGACTTGTGAATCTATCATAAAATCTTGATATTTATCATAGTTTTTATAGTAGTTTTTATAATAGTCTTCATAACTTCCGGTTCCGCTTCCAGTACCAGTTCCTGTTCCGGCATCAACACCTAGTCCCATTGGAGGCATCATTGGATACATTCCCATACCCATCCCCATTCCTGAACCGAATATGCTTCCATTCATACTCATCATCGGATTTGTGTAAAAACCGAGAGGTGAATACATATCTAAACCTGTTAAGTCATTTAGTGCTACCTGGTTATTGTACATATTAGGAATCATTCCGTACATATTTGCAGCCATGTTGAAGTCTGCCATAACCTAACCTCCAAATTGATTTATTAACCTACCTTACTTATATAAAAACTTTCTGCGTTTTAAAATTGCGTTTTTTGATTATTTTATGTTACAATTTCGTAACAATAGTGTATTGCGTAATATGCTTAACAAGTGTAAAATTGGTTTGTAATGAGGTATAGCAGGTGAAAAAGTTCTTTTCGACACTATTTTCTATATTAATAATTGTGGCATTAGGCGCACTTGTATATTTACATCCTGTTTTTTTTCAAACTCAACTGGATAAAGTCAGATCTGTTTATTATGTACACAAAGGCGATAAGGCTTTAAGAAAGATGAAAGTTAAAAAAGCCATTAATTACTACACTAGAGCAGTACAATTATTTCCGGGACATTATGGCGCTTGGTATAATTTAGGTAATCTTTATGTATTGTATGAAGATTATTATTCTGCTGTTGATGCTTATGAAAAGGCTTTTGAATATAATCCTAAAATGATTGTTGCTAGGATGAATTATGGTATTGTTTCTGCCGAAAAACTTGGAGATTTCGATGGCGCAATTAATCAGTATGATGAAATTTTAAACACTAAAAGACATCTTTTATCAATTCCCTTTGTTTACAGTAACAGAAGAAGTTATAAGGTAAATAAAGGACTTGCTTATTACAATAAGGGAGTTGCATATAAACAAAAATCAATTTACCTTGATGATGAATGGGAATTAAGACGTCAATATTTGTTAAAGGCTTTGGAAGCATATAAAGAAGCTTGCAAAATTTTGAAAAAAGATTATGATGCTCGTTACAACTTGGCTTTAACTTATCATCTTTTAGGAGATTATAAGGAAGCAGGATTAGCATATTGTAAGGCAATTGAACTTAATCCTATGAATTATGAAGCTCATTATAATTTAGCAATTTTATTAAGACATTTGAAATATTACAAAGAATCTTTGGAAGAATTAGAAAAGGCTACAACTTTGGTAGCTAATTATGGCGGTAAAAATACTGCTTCAAAACAACGTTATGTATTTGATGTTATGAATGACGTAACCAGAACTATTTTGGCAAATTCAAGCAGCGATTTGATTGATAAAATTACGGAAGATGACGAAAAACCTGTTGAAAATCCTCCTGTAACTTTCATTAATGGTAAATTGGTTTATACAGAAGAACTTGATAATGCTATTATAAAGAATTTAAGAGTTTGTTCAGCTAAGAAAATTTTTGAAGAAGATTTTGACGATGAATACAGCGAATATGATGATGTAAGATATAATGTTCACGTCCCAGGTGTTGAATAAACTTATTTACTTATCCTTTAACAGCACCTTCATTTTCTCCTGAAATGAAATATCTTTGCATAGCTAAGAAAAATATTAAAATAGGAATTGTGGAAAGAATTGAACCCGCTGCAATAAATCTCCAATTTGAACTGAACATTCCTTGAAGGTTATTTACTCCGACAGGCAGTGTGTACATAGATTCTTTTGTAAGTACGATACTTGGCCATAAAAATTCTCCCCAAGAACCGATAAATGTGAATATTGCAAGAACCGCAAGTGATGGTTTTACCATTGGCATTAAAACTTTCCAAAATACTTGCCATACGTTGCACCCGTCAACAATTGCAGCTTCCTCCATTTCTCTTGGTACTCCTAAAAATGCTTGGCGCATAAGAAATATTCCAAATGCGTTTACTGCAAAAGGCATAATTAATCCTACAAATCCTGCAAAATTGTTTACACTGTCAACCAAATGAAGTTTTAGTGTAATAAGATATACGGGAAGCATTATTGCCTGAAACGGAATCATAATTGTTGCAAGAACTGCAAAAAATGTGATTTTTTTACCCTTAAATTCCATTCTAGCAAGCGGATAACCAGCCATTGCAGAAAGAATTAAATTAAGAATTACAGTACCGCCTGCAACAATCATTCTGTTTATAAAATATCCGATAAAATCAACTTTGTCCCATACTCCGCTATAATTTGCCCAAGTAAAATCTTGAGGAATAATTTGTGGCGGGTATGCAAAAATATTTTCGCTGTTCCCTTTTAAAGAAGTTGATATTAACCATATAAACGGAAATATTGATAAAAGTGAAACCGCGATTAATATAATATGTGCATATAAATTTTTAAATTTTATTCCTTTCAAAATTTCAACCTTTCAATTAAATCTGATATTTGTTTCTTTCAAAACATAAGATGTTGATTAGCGAGAACACCATTACAATAACAAGTAGAACAACTGCCATAGCAGAGGCAAAACCTAAATCAAGATTTTCAAATGCTCTTTCATAAATGTAATAAACGATTGTTTTGCTGGAATT
>USJT01000190.1 GCA_900555175.1 uncultured bacterium | reverse complement strand
TATTTCTTTTTCTTCAGCCGATAAGGACATATCAGTTGAAATGGTGTTAAGCTCTTCATTCAGTCCGTCAAAATAATCCTGCTGTCGCCGCAAATAATCTTCTTTTTCCTGCGTAAGCTCGCCCTCAAGCTTATCAATATACGCGCTGTATGCACTTTCCTGAGCCGAACTGTATACAACCGAAATATCATCAGTAGCATTACCGTAGGCGACAAAAACAAGCAGAATAATCGCTATTATTGCCATTGAGCCTTTGTAGTGCTTAAAACATTCGCCTTTGAATATTGAAACGCTGCCTTGAATTTTATAAAACCTTCGTCTGAATTTTTCAAGAATTGGCGTAAATATATTGTTTGTCGTTATTTGCGCGGATTTTACAAAAGACATGCAAATTACCGTTACGGAAGCAATAGCGATCAATATCATAGCTATAACGTAAATCAGGGTAATATTTACAGTATGTGAAAAAATATTGATATTAAGATAATTTCCGAAAATATTATTTCCGCTTAAAAAGTATAAAAAGTTTATATACTTAAGCTGATTTAGGGGAGAGTTGCTTCCTATTGCAAGATAAAGAACTCCTTCAATGAAAACCCAAAATGCGGTAACGGCAAAAACCATTCCCGTATTTTTTACTAAAACAAATATAAACGCGATAAAAAGGGCAAGCACGCACATCGTGATTATTTTTGATAAACCCCACAAAACAAGATATTGCCAAATTTGCAGATTTAAATTACAATTCATAAAAAGCTCGCAGGACTGAATATTCCTTGTCATATTGCCGAAGCCGCTGTACAATCCGCAGAGTGCAATATTTGAAGAATAATATACTGCGCATATTAAAATCGTAAAAAAGATAAGGACGAATAATTTTGAAATAATAAGCGGCATACGTCCGTATTTTGCGGTTCTGATAAGCCCGTATAATTCCTTGTCCCTTTCCAATGTAAAAATATAGATGCACATTAAAAATACAAGCGCAAATACGAGCAAATCGGTCAGAACAAATGTTGTTGAATTTTCTACGACAAAATTGTTTCCGATTTTAAGCTTTGTATTATTAACATCTTTAAAATCCTCGGCGGTTTTTAATATGTTGTTGTATGAAAACGAACCTTCTTCCGCAAAAACCGAGAACTTTGTCTGCATCTGCGCGCGCTCATCCATATCGCCTATAAAAGAGCTATAATCAACTAAAGACTTGCATTGATTTACCAAATTTGAAAGATAGGTTTGTTTATCAAGAAGCTCTTGTTTTGTATAATGTAACGCCCGCGCCTTTTTGTATTCCTCCGGGTTCTCCGCCTTATATTGTTCGGTAATTCGCCCAAGATTTTTTAGATCATCGCCGTTGCTGTTATCTGCCGTTCTGTCAAATTGAAGAGCGATTTCAACTGTTTTTAATTCACTTTCAAGTTGTCGTTGTGCTTCAGTCGGCACATAATCTGAATATTTAGATATTATATTCTCATAATCAGATAAATTAGTATGTACTGTTTTTACTTCAAGATTATTTGATTGAGTGTAAACCAAAAATATTGAATTTGCAGAAAAAAACAAAACAAGGCATATTAAAAACAGTTTTTTGCTGAACAGTTTGTAAATCTCGAACATAATCAATTTCATATTGTTACAACCTTAATTAAATGAGTAGATTTCTCCGCCAAAATCAGTGCTGTTAATTGGCGAAATGGGTTCATTTCTTATAATAGAAACTAACATATCTTTAATTTCTACGGGAATTTTATCAACAGATACAAAAGCTACATATTGCCCATTTACAAAAGAAAGAGGATTTTCTTTAACGAATTTTTCGGCATTTGCTGCGGTTTTAAATTTCAATATTTGAAAATTTGCAGTATAATTACCTCCGTCACCCGCCCAAGATAAAGTTACTGAAAAGCCACTATTGACTTCATCAGAAAGCGTTTTGTCATATGATGTTGAAATCTTATACAACTTATTTTGTGTATTTTCAAAAACATTTTTCAATTCATTATCATTAGTATCAATTTTTTCATTCTCATCTACTTGGCTTAATGCGTTATTATTTTCAGCCTCGACATTCACGGAACTTAATAATGTTTTATATTCCACTGTTTGTCCTGACAGAGATTCTGTTTTTGACTTATCAACAAAATAAATCTCGCAATTCATATTATCCACCTGTTGAACAAATATGAAGCAATCTGAATCCTGGGGAATGTTTAACACTGAACATTCAAAAGGTATTAAAAACGAACTTTTTTCATTAAATGAAGCGTCAAGAGACTTAACATTATCTCCGTCACTTTCAGTTGCTGCGTTTTCATCTGTATCTTCACTAAAGTTCTGTAAATACAGCTGTGATTCATTTGCAAACAAATTATCGCCGTAATTCATTTCCGTTAAAAGTTTGGGATTGCTTCCGTCGAGTTCACTTGTAAAATATTTAAACTTACCGTTAGTATCCGAATTATCAATGAGATATGTTAGCTGTCCATTATAGAAAAACGGCGAGCAAACATCACCTTCATCATTTCTAATTTGGTTTATTTTTATCGTATTGATATTAATCGAATAAAATTCCTGATACGTAGAAACTGTTACCTTTCCGCTTTCCTCCTGCTTTTTAATTTCATCTTCTGAAATAGGAAGAACCGGCACATAAATATAGTCATCATATGCGGTAAATTGGAAAGTACCTCTAAGATTATCACTGTAATTTTTGCTGTTAAAGATTTCCTCCGGCTTAGATTTAATGTTATTTATTTTATATCTTTTTATCGAAAAGCTGTCATAAACTGAGGACGAATCAATATCATCGGCAAACTTATCCTGTGAGAAATAAAAATAACCTTTATGAATCAACCAATGCGAAATGCCGTCTTTAAATTCAATCAGTTTTTCCCTTGTTGATCCATCGGGTGTAACTTTGTACAATATATTTCCGAGAAAATTACCCATAGCATCTTCATCTTTTACAACAATATATAAATTACCGTCATAATATTGCACAATATTAGCTGATTCTCCTGATGCATTTACAAATAAATTAAAGTATGCATTACAATCAACACTGTTATGCGAACAATTAGGCTTGTTACATAGCGGTGTTGCCGCCTGTGATTTACGGTCAATATAGTAAAGGTAATTATTAGGCAAAAACACATAGTACCCTTTTTCTGATTTTGTCACAGGAAAATTTATTCCGTTCAAGTTACTGTAATAATATTGAAAATTTGTTGTGTAGTCAAATGATAATTTATCATCTGAAGTTTTGCTTGCGTCATTACATGCAGACATCAACATCATAGTCGGCAACAATAAAGCAATTAGTAACGCACTTAATAATTTTTTCATTTTAAAAATTTTCCTTAGTTTAGGATTTTTACTTTTTATCTTATT
>USJT01000189.1 GCA_900555175.1 uncultured bacterium | reverse complement strand
CCCCCAGCCACATCTTTTATTATTTCTTTCTTAGCTGTATTTTCTTTAATTGTTGTGCAAGTCCAAATCATACCTAAAGTAAAAGCAAGAGCAGCCATCACAAATTGAGCTGGGATAGACATTTGATACCCAAAAGCCCATTTTAAAAACGGAGCAGTACCTGCTGCAACAACAGAGCCTAAACCGATTGCAAGGCTAATATATGAATTTGCAATAGAATATTGTTCTTCAGGAACAACATCAGGAACTAATGCTCTATAAGGCCCTTGAGCAACATTAACACAAGCATCAATAATCCAAATCATAATAGCCGCAATCAAAAGAGGCATCAATGGATGGAAAGTAATTCCCGTAACATTATGCAAAAATTGAGTAACATTTTCAGAATTTGGGAAAATCCAAAGAGCTAAAGAAGCCAATAAAGCACCCCCCAATAAGTAAGGTCGTCTTCTTCCAAACGGAGAAACAGTCTTATCACTCAATGCACCGACAATTGGCTGAACTACCATGCCTGTAAAAGGCCCTGCAAGCCAAATTAAACCGTACAAAAATGGTGATGCACCTAACCCTTCAGTAACAGGACCGGATAAAATTATTCTCATCTGCCAAGCAAACTGTAAGCCAAAAAATCCTAACGCAAAATTTAAAAATTGAGCGGTGGTAAATTTCTTTAAAATATTATTCTCTTCCATTAAAAAATCTCCCCAAAATATAAGTCATTGTATATATAAAAATACAAAGAACAAAACACATAGTCAAGTAATCAAACAAAACTAAAATAAATAAAAAACACAATTTTTTAAAAAAATAATAAAACAGAAATTAATAAAGAATAATAAACCATCAAATTTCTAGGTTTAAATAATCTGAAATAAAATTCTTCAGTTTCATCTCCGCAAACAAAAGTTTTTAGAGAATTGTAAATATCAAAAACCAAAGGCAAAAGCAGAAAAGTGAAAAGAATAAAATAATTTTTTAACATAACAGCTAATATTACGGTAAAAAGATACGCTAAGCCATAAACGACAAAAACACCTTTTGAAGCTTTTTCTTTATCTCCTATACGATAGACCAAAGTTTTTTTATGTGCACAAACATCTCCCTCAAAATCCAAAA
Organism: uncultured bacterium; assembly: GCA_900555175.1. Taxonomy (GTDB): domain Bacteria; phylum Cyanobacteriota; class Vampirovibrionia; order Gastranaerophilales; family Gastranaerophilaceae; genus Stercorousia. The sequence goes on along the minus strand of USJT01000189.1, from coordinate 2,282 downwards.
TAGTATGCACATAAAGAAGTCCGACCGTAAACATAACAACAGCAAGCGACAAAATTAAAACAACAAAAGAAAATTCCTTACACATAACAAAATATACTCCCTCAAAAAGCAAAGGTCCAAAAGCAATACCAACAGCTATTTCACTAAAACCTTTTTGAGAAAGTTTTGCATAAATTAAAGTAATAATTCCTCCAATTAATGCAAGAACAATAACAGGCATTCCGCATCTTATAAAAAGGAATAATCCTGCCAAAGACGCAAGAGCGCAATATATTAAAACTACATTCAAAACCTCTTTTAATGTAGTTTTACCCTCTTTTAAATAATCACACTTACATTTTTGAGAATTATCAGTTAATTTTTTATAATCAACAAAATCGTCAAACAAATTTGTTGCAAGATGAGCAAAAGAAATTCCCAAAAGTGCAACAATTCCGTTTAAAATATTTCCGCCATTTTTTAATGAATATATGAAAATTACAAGCCAAGATAACAAAGTCATTGGCAAGGAAAAAATTCTCGAACATTCAAGCCAAAATAATATTTTTTTAATCATCCTAAAAGATTTTCCATACCTTTTACATCTTCGTAACTTGCGCCTGCCTCAAGAATTTCTTCAGCAGTCAGTCCAAACAAAGTTATAAGAGAATAAGCCTCTTTTTTATTTGATTTTAAATAATCAGCAGCTTCTTTCACAGCCTCTTCCCGAGATAAATTTGTAAGCTGTAAATTTTTCCCCTTATAAATTATTCTTTTTTTGGACTTTCCCACTCTATTTTACCCCCAAAGCGAGAAGAGCGGCACCAATCATTCCTGAATAATTTCCGGCAGAAGCTTTTACAACCTTAAACGGAGTTGTAACAATTTCTTTGTTAGCTTGAGTTTGCAAATAATCAATATCAACAAATTCAGCCATAGAGCCTGATAGAACAACAGCATCAGGATCAAAAATATTTGCCAAACCGATTATTCCTTCTAAAATATCATTCTGCCATTTTTCAAAAATCTTTTTCATCATAGGTCTGTCTTGATTTTGAATAACATCATAAGTCGTAATTTCAGGATCTCCCGAAATTTCTTCTGCAGTTCTTTTCAACCCTGTACCTGATGCATAAGCTTCAAAACAATCGTAACTTCCGCAAGTACATTTTCTATGCTTATCAGTACGCATTTTAAAATGCATTTCACCTGCTGCACCATTTTTGCCCTTATAAAGTTTGTTATCCAAAATAATTCCGCCGCCAACGCCTGTACCAAGCGTCAACATAACAGAATAAGGCATACCTTTAGATGAACCGATAATATGCTCAGCCCAAGCAGCCGCATTGGCATCATTTTCAACAAAAACTCTTTTCTTACTCAAGCTTTTAAAATCCATATCAGGATAACCTGCGGCAATATTACCTGTTGAACCTAGAATTTTATTGTTGTCATTATTTACAGCACCGCAAGTTGCAAAAGCTATAACATCAACTTCATTTTCATGTTTTGCAATAATTTCTTCAAACACAGCTCTTATTTCGTCAAAAGTTTTAGGAGTATGATGTTTTTCAACTTCTGAAAGAATTTCTCCTTTTTCATTAATTATTGTATTATAAATTTTAGTTCCACCAACATCGATTGCTAAAGCTTTTTTCATTTTTACCCCCTCTGTACAAACCTTTTCGTAATTAATTGCGGTCTTGTAATAGCTGATCCTATAACTACACAATGAGCACCGATTTCAAATGCTTTATCAACATCCTCAGGCTCCCAAATACGTCCTTCCAATACAACAGGAAGCTTTGTATTTTCAACTAACTGTTTCAATAATTCAAAATCAGGCCCGTTTCCTCTATTTTGAGAGAACTGAGTGTAACCTGAAAGAGTTGTCGATAAAATATTTGCACCTAATTTTTCGGCATTCACCCCTTCTTCTAGCGTAGAAATATCAGCCATAGAAATACGGTTATTTATTTTTACGTATTTAATCAATTCTTCTAACTTTGCGCCATTCGGTCTTTCCCTCATTGTTCCGTCAAAAGCAATAATATCAGCACCAGCCTCAACAAGTTCAATAACTTCTTTTAAGGTCGGCGTAATATAAACAATTTCCTGCCAATTTTGCGGAATAACATCAGGTTTTGTCAAACCAATAACCGGCACATCAAAAAGATGCTTTGCATTTCTAACATCTCTTGCACCTGCAACACGCAAACCGCCTGCTCCGCCTTTTACGACTGATTTCATCATTGCGACCATGCATTTTTCAAGATATAAAGGCTCTGATGGCATTGCCTGAC
>USJT01000188.1 GCA_900555175.1 uncultured bacterium | reverse complement strand
GAAGCAAAAAATAGTATTTGTTTGTGATTACAAAGAATAAAAAAAATAAACCGTTTGTACAAATAATACAAACGGTTTATTTTTTTTATTTAATTAATAATTTTTAAATTATTCAACTTCGATTGCTGATACTGGGCAAGATTCTGCTGCTTCTTTTACACAATCCATATTATCTGCAACTGCTGCTTCATTAACTTGAGCAACACCGTCTACTGAAAATACTGCGTCACAAATTGATTCGCAAGCGCCGCATCCGATACAAGAATCATTTACTTTTACTGTCATTTTACTTTCTCCTTATATTTTAAATACAGTGTGAATTTCTTCAACTAAAAAATTATAATATAAAACTTTTAAAATTTCAATTATACTTTTTAAATATTAAGCCATTGTTTAATTCTATTTGAAATATAGTCAAAACCTTTTATCATACCGAGGTTTTCGCCTTTTATATTTTTGTGATAAACGAGGATTGGCACATATTCTCTTGTATGATCTGTTCCCTCAACTGTCGGGTCGCAACCGTGGTCAGCCGTAATGATTAACAAATCATCATCATTCATTGAATTTATAATATCATCAACGTATGTATCGATTTCTTCAATAGCTTTTCCATAGCCTTTTGCATCATTTCTGTGTCCGTATAACATATCGGTATCCACAAGATTTGTGAATATAAATGTTTTGTCATTAAATTCTTTATTATGAGATGAAGGATAAGCAATTTTATCTAAATCAAGTTCATTTTTAACTGCTTTTAGTGTTAATTCAAGTCCTTCTTTGTTAGAACCTGTATGAATAGCATGAGTTATACCTGACTTTGAGAATATATCTTCAATTTTGCCTATTCCGATAACTTTTCCGCCTTTGTCTTTTATTTCATTTAAGACGGTATGCGAAGGAACCATTGAGTAATCTCTTCTGTCTTTTGAAATTCTGGTTGGCTTTCCGTCAATAATTTTATACGGACGAGCAATTACTCTTGAGACGTTCCAATTCCCTTCATCTAATATTTTTCTTGCAATTTCGCACCATTTGTATAATGTTTCAAGTGGAATTAAATCTGTATCAAGTGCAATTTGAAAAACGCTGTCGGCACTTGTATATACAATCGGGAATTTTGTTTTGTGATGTTCTTCATTTAGTTCCGCAATAATTGCAGTTCCGCTTGCAGGAATATTTGCAAGCACGCCACCGCAATTTGTTTGTTTTATAAATTCTTGAATTAATTCATCAGGAAACCCGTTCGGAAAAGTCGCAAAAGGTCTGTCTGATACCAAACCTGCCATTTCCCAGTGACCTGTTGTAGTATCTTTCCCTTTTGATTTTTCTTCCATAATCCCGTATTCAGCTGTCGGATTATCAACTTTTTTTATACCTTCGTAATCTTGGATATTTCCAAGTCCCATTTTTTCCATATTAGGAACGTTTAATCCGTTGTTAAATTCACAAACGTGTTTTAATGTGTTGCATTTCGGTGTGTCATTAAATTCCCGGCAATCAGGCATTGCGCCCGTTCCCATTGAATCTATCACCATTACTATTGCTCTTTTCATAATTTTTACCCCTTCAGTACAAGTTAATTTTAGCAATCTTAGCCGGCAATGTCAATTACTGAATATGCGTTAAAATCAATGCTGCCGTATATAATTTGTACGTGGTAATCCCCATGGGGTATAAGTTTTACAAAATTTATCGTAGGTTCTCCAAAATCGTCATTTGTTTCTGTCGCAGGAAGTTTAGCAATCATATAGTGTGATTGATATAATTTTAGATATGGTTTCCCGTTTTCTTTTACTCCTTCGACTTCATAGTGACCTGGTGGAATGATTTCATTTTCTCCGATTTTTAATCCAAGCGGAATAAGTAAAATTTGAGGCTCTTTTGCAGTTGAATTGAGAGCTTCTGTTTCGTTACTTTGGGAAAAGCTTTCGCCTTTTGGTATATTTTTATCTCTTTTTGGTTTCCCTTTTTTACTTTCTAATGCTTTTTGAAATTCTTCATCGCTCACAGGCTTTTGACCGTAAACGTTTGTATCTCCGTAATTGTCCCACAAGTCATCTTCTGCAACTGCAATATTTACGGTCGCAAAAAGTAAAAGTAATAATATTGTAAAAGCCTTCCTCATACTTTATATTTTAATGATTTTTATAAAAAAGTATACATTTATTTATATGAATATAAATAAAGGAGGTTCAAAATACCTCCTTTTAAAAATTTTTCTGTAAAACACAAAATAAAATAAATTATACACACTTAGTCAACATATTGACCTAACACGGAGAATCTCATTTTTTTCAAAGCTCTTAATTCTGTTTGGCGGATACATTCTTTTGTAACTCCATAAATATTACCGATTTCTGCAAGTGTCTTTTTCTCATCGCCTTCCAGTCCGTAACGCATTTTTACAACCTGTTGTTCACGTTCTTTTAATGTTGAAATTACATTTAAAATGTCTGTTTTTAAATCTTCATATTCTGCGTTATCTGTTGCAGATGCTTTTTTGTCTTCAAGAATATCTGCAATATTCATTTCTTTGCCGTTGTTATTTTCCATGCTGCTTTCAATTGAAATTGTCTTTGAATATGCGTTTAAAAACAAATCAATTTTATCTGATGGAATGTTCATTCTTTTTGCAACATCTTCATTTTTTACATAACAATTATTTTCATGTTCCATTTGGTGTTTAAGTTTTGAAAATCTTGATAATGTTTCTTGAATATATACAGGGATTTTCATACAGTGTGATTGCTCAGAAATCGCTTTGAACATTGATTGTTTAATCCACCAGCTTGCATAAGTTGCAAATTTGTAACCAAGCTTGTAGTTGAATTTTTCTGCTGCAATCATCAACCCTAAATTTCCTTCCTGAATTAAATCTGTCATTGGAAGGTTTGACATGTGGATTGCCTTTTTCGCAATTGTAATTACAAGTTTTAAATTTGCATTAATAAGCCTTTTTTTTGCTTCTTCATCACCATTTTTTGCTCTTTTTGCTAACTCTTTTTCTTCAGACGGTGTTAGTGATTTGTAGTCGGAAATTTCTCTAAGATAATTTGATAATACACTGTCATTTGAACCGTCTAAAATTTCGTTTTTTGATGGATTTGAAAGTTGTCCGGCTTTTTTCATTTTGACGGGTAAATTGTTTTTCATACCTATTTAAACTCCTTCATTATATTGGGGAACACAAGACGATACACAGAGATTTATATACAATCCAAATTTTGTATATATTAAGTATATACCATGATATATACTTTTTAAAACATTTATGTAAAGTTTTATTTCGAATTTTAATAATTTGTCAGATAAAAGTTTTATTGTATAATATTCCTAATGGAGGATATTATGAAGAAAAAATTAATTATTACTTTAGGAATTATTATTGCAATGGCTGG
>USJT01000187.1 GCA_900555175.1 uncultured bacterium | reverse complement strand
TTACAAGCGATTTTGCAAATGATTCTGAGCTACGTGAATGAATTTCATCTTCAATTTTTGAAATGAATTCATCAACGCTCATAGAACCGACTTGACCGATTCCACGTGCTCTTACAGAAACAGCATTTGATTCGATTTCTTTATCACCGACAACTACGACATAAGGAATTTTCTTATCTTGTAAGCTTTCTCTTATTTTGTAGTTCATGCTTTCTGAGCGGTCGTCAAGATTTACTCTTATACCTGCATCACGCATTTTCTTGTAAACTTTTTCTGCAAAGTCAATGTGTTTTTCATTAGAAATTGGAACGATTGCAACTTGTGTAGGTGCAAGCCATGTTGGGAATGCTCCTGCATAGTGTTCAATTAAGATACCATGGAAACGTTCCATTGAACCAAAGATTACACGGTGTAGCATTACAGGAGTTTTCATTGAACCGTCTTTGTCTTGATATTTGATATCAAATCTTTCAGGTAGGTTGAAGTCTAACTGAATTGTTGCACATTGCCATGTTCTGCCGATAGCATCTTTTACTTTGAAGTCAATTTTTGGTCCGTAGAATGCTCCGTCACCTTCGTTAATATCATATTTCATTCCACGTTTGTCCATTGCTTCTTTTAGACCTGCTTCAGCTCTGTTCCAGTTTTCAATTTCGCCTACATAGTTATCAGGACGTGTTGATAATTCAACTTCAAATGACATATTAAAGATTTTCATTGTATCAGATACAAAGTCAATAATCTCATTAATTTCATCAACAAGTTGTTCAGGTGTACAGAAAATGTGAGCATCATCTTGAGTGAAACCTTGTACACGTGTCAAACCTGATAAAGCACCTGATTTTTCTTTTCTGTAAACTGTTCCGAGTTCTGCCATTCTAAGCGGTAATGAACGGTAAGAATGTCTGTTTGCTTGATAAATTAAGATGTGGAACGGACAATTCATCGGTTTTAGAATGAATTGGTCTTCATTTTCCTGATCTTCATCTTTTTGGATAAAGAACATATTTTCACGGTAGTGATCGTAGTGACCTGATATTTCCCAAAGTTTTGATTTTGCAATATGAGGAGTATTTACAATTACATATCCGCGTTTTCTGTGTTCTGTTCTCCAGTAGTTTTCAATTTCTTCTCTTACGATTGCAAGGTTTGGATGCCATAGAACAAGACCTCCGCCTAATTCATCTCTTGTTGAGAACAAATCAAGTTTTGCACCTAGTTTTCTGTGGTCACGTTTATCTGCTTCTTCTAAGAAATGCAAATAATCTGCTAAATCTTCTTTGCTCCAGAATGCTGTTGCATAAATCCTTTGAAGCATTTTATTTTTAGCATTCCCTCTCCAATATGCACCTGCAACTTTCAATAATTTGAAAGCATTTGCTTTAATATATGAAGTATTTGGAAGGTGAGGACCTGCACATAAATCGTTGAATAAAACATTTCCGTCTTTATCCTTTGTTAAGTATAATGTCGGATTGTCGTTTTTGTGTTCTTCCAATAATTCAGCTTTGTAAATTTCACCTTCAGCTTTGAATTCTGCAATTTGCTTTTCAACATCAGGAATGACATATTTTTCAAAAGAAAGATTTTGTTTAACAATATTTTTCATTTCTTCTTCGATTTTGGTCAAGTCTTCTTGAGTAAAAGCATGACCGTCTGTTAAATCAAAATCGTAGTAAAAACCGTTCTCAATAGCAGGCCCAATAGCTAACTTTGCTGACGGGAAAAGCTTTTGAACAGCTTGTGCCATAACGTGTGATGTTGAGTGTCTTAAAACACTTAAAGTTTCATTGTTTTTTTCCATATTTATCCTTTCGTACCCTATTTGGGTTTGGCAAATTTGTTTTAAATAACAACTTTTTATATAAAACTTATTGCCCCCGGGGTGGATCCCCCTAACTAACTACGATAAGGATTGTAGCACTGATATATTTTTATTACAATATTTATTTATTCTTTTAATTTGACATTTTTTTTGTTTACTTTAATAATTGAAAAAAGGAGAATTTATGTCATTTATGAAAAAATTATTTTCAATTAGAACACGACATTATTATAGACAAGGAATTCGATCTGGTTTTGTAAAATTTAGGTTTGTAACTGTTTTGGGTTTTAGATTTTGTATTTATGAAGGTTATAAAATAATTTTCCCGTGGACAGATGCTTTTAAAAAATATTTCGCTTCAAATAATATGAAATTAAAAATAAAAAATTTGAAACAAGGTATGGATAGTATATCTTGTGAGTATATTGATTTTTTTATGAAATTATCAAAAGTGTGGAATAGATATAGATTTGGTGGCTTCTGGTCAAAATATGATAAAAAATTAATTGAAAAATATAAAAAACTTGATTTTGTTCAGCCATTCCCTGAGATTACAAAATTTAGTTCAATTACTTTTTTGCATAAATATGGTTTATCAGATTTACCAAAAAAGGTTTTAGATTATATTAACGGAAAAGATATAATTGATGCCGGAGGTTTGAACGGTGATACTGCATTAATTTTTAATGAATTATTCCCTGAATCAAAAATTTATGTATATGAACCATTATCTGCGTATTGCAATATTGTGAAGAAAATTGCAGATAAAGTAAACTTAATTAAAGGTGAAAAAATTATTTCTGTTAATAAGGGATTGAGTGATAAGCCGGAAATTTGTAATATATCATTTGATAAAATCTCTGATGATTGCGAAATTACAACTGTTGATATGGATTATAAAGGTGGAAATTTAGGTTTGATAAAATCCGATACAGAAGGTTATGAATCTAAAATTATTGATGGTGCAAAAGATTCAATAAAAAAGTATAAGCCTGTTCTTGTTTTTGCAATTTATCATACCCCTGAAGATTTTTTCGATTTGAAGGATAAAATTGCAAATTTAAATCCAAATTATAAATTCATGATAAGAAGAAGTGAATTTATAATCCCAACTGCGGATTTTGTATTAATAGCATATTAATTATATTTAAACGTTAGAAGGTTTATTTCCCCCAGACAATTTGACACAAGCTGCACTGACTACACCTGCACTGACACCTGTTATTGCTGCCCATTTGGCTTTTGCAACTCTTGGAATAAATTCTTTTATATCATTAAAAGATACACCGGTTAGCATATCATTAATTACTAGTTTTATATCTTTTTTAGCTGATGCTATCATATCTTTTTTAAATAGGAAACCATCTTTTTCAACTTTTTGAAGATTTTTATAAATTTTAATTTCATCATTGGTAATATTTAAAGCAATATCTCTTGCTGATTTATAAATTTCAAGCATTTTTTCGTCAATCGGAGTTTTTGCCTTGTAACCATCTTCTCCGATTACATCAACAATGCTTTGTTTAATGATTGGAATTGTTTTTTTAGGTAATATTTCTCTTTCTGCTAGAGTATCAAAATATTCTACCAAAGACATATT
>USJT01000186.1 GCA_900555175.1 uncultured bacterium | reverse complement strand
AAACGGGAAAATTTATCTTTACGGTACCGGTTTTGAATACATGCAATACGGAAGGTTTCTTGTCAGCAGAATTATTAAAATTAATGAAATTAAATTACACTCAAATATTCCAAAAGATATTAAAAGCTTAAAAATTATATACGAACTAAATTGTGATGAACAAAAAGTTAAATTACTTACTAATGAAAAAATTATAAACTCGACAAATAACAAAACCATTGTAGAAATGGACACTTCTAATGAATTTTTAGCAAAACAAAGATTATTAGAATACGGCCCGTTATGCAAAATATTAGAACCTGAAAGCTTTAAAAAAGATTTTATTAATCTTTTGAAAGATATGAAAGCGGGGTATTATTGTGACTAAAAAATTAACAGAAAAATACAATGATTCCTGCATAAAGTTGTTCACCTTTATAAAAATGCTATATGAAGGTGATGTTGAATTTAAAAAAGTTATCGATTTACTATCAGACGGAAATTATGACGGAACATCAAACACGCATGTAACCCTTAACAAATATCTGAATGCCATGAAAATATTTGGTCTTAAAGTAAAAAAGATTAAGGGCAAATATCACATGTTCAGTTCTATTTATAAAATTAAATTCAACCTTGAAGATATCAAAAGTATAAATTTATTAAAAGAAGCTGGTTCAATTCTTCCTGATGGGAAAAATAAAACAAATTTTGAAAGTTTTATAAATAGTCTTGAAATGCGTTATGATGAATCCGCACAAAGTCTTGAACAAATTGAAAATAATACAAAGAACTTAAATCTGTCATTTTATCATTCTGAAATGGTAGAACAAGTAAAAAAATGCGAAAAATACTGCCAGGATAAATTAAAATTAGAAATTATTTACACAGATGACAAAGGTGAAGAAATAAATCTTGTATGTTCACCTGTTGAACAAATTTATCAAAAAAGAAAAATTTGTCTGAAAGCAATCGGACAAAACGGAAGCAGAGTATATGAAATTCCGATTGAAAATATAATATCAATAAAACAATTACCGTCAGCATCTTCATCACAATCAATTCCAACGACAGTAGTTTACAGAATAAAAAACAGACTTGCCAGAAACTATAAAATTCGTGACTGGGAAAGATTAGACAAAATAGAATCTGACGGAAGCCATATAATAGTAAATAAAAACGAAGATTTACATTCTCTTATTAACAGACTTATGAGATATGGCAGACAATGCGAAATTATATCTCCAAAATTCTTAAAAGAAGAAATGATTGAAAATATAAATAAAACACTTGCGAATTACGAATAATTTATCAAATTTTCTATTTATTGAATTTATAAATTACATTATTTAACATTCAATTCATTCTTAAATTCATACATGCTAAAATTTTAATTATGGATAAGAACACACAATTTGTACCACTACATCTTCACAGTGAATTTTCATTACTGGACGGGGCTATAAAGCTAAAAGAACTTTGCAAATTTGCAAAAGAAAATAACATGCCTGCCGTTGCAATTACGGATCACGGTGTTATGTATGGTGCACTTGATTTATATTTGGAAGCAAAAGAAGCAGGAATAAAGCCAATTATAGGTTGTGAATTTTATGTCCATAACGGAGATATTACAGAAAGAGATCCGAATAACAACCCGAGATATCACTTAATCCTCTTAGCAAAAAACAACGAAGGCTACATGAACCTTGTAAAGCTTGCATCAGATGCGGCTTGCAAAGGATTTTACATGAAACCTCGTATTAACTTTGAATTATTGAAAGAACGCCATGAAGGAATAATTTGCTGTTCAGCATGTTTAGGCGGCGAGGTTTTACAAAACTTGCTAAAAGGAGATTATGAAGAAGCCAAAGCTGTTGCCAAACGCTATAAAGATTTATTCGGAGACGATTATTATATAGAACTTCAAGATCACGGACTGGAAGAACAAAAAAGAACTAACCCTGATTTAATTAAAATTGCAAAAGAGCTTGGGATAAAAATGATTATCACAAACGATTCCCACTATTTGCGAAAAGAAGATGCCGACTGGCATGATACATTGCTTTGTATGCAAACTCAGTCTATGAAGGATGAAGAAAATCGTTTCCATTTTCCGAATAACGAATTTTATGTAAAAACAGTTTCTGAAATGCGTGACGCATTCAAATGGATGGATTCTGAAACTTTTGACGAATGTATTAAAAACACAGTCGATATAGCAGAACAATGTCATGTAACAATTAAATGGGAAGCTCCTTTACCAGATTTTCCGGTTCCGCCAAATCATACAACCGATTCTTATTTGGAAGAACTTGTAATGCAAGGTTTAAAAAAGAAATACAAAGAAGAACAAATAACTCCGGAATTAAAAGAACGTGTAAAATATGAACTCGGAATTATTGAAAAAATGGGATTTTCCGCATACTTCTTAATAACTTGGGATTTTATCCATTTTGCAAAAACTCATGATATTCCGGTAGGTCCAGGTAGAGGTTCAGCGGCAGGTTCAGTTGTTGCATACGCACTTGATATTACAGATTTGGATCCAATCAGGCACCATCTGTTGTTTGAAAGATTTTTGAACCCTGAACGTTTCAGCATGCCTGATATTGATACAGACTTTTGTATTGAAAAACGTGGAGAAGTTATCGATTACGTTGTAAAAAAATACGGAGCAGATAAAGTTTGCCAAATTATTACCTTCAATACACTTGCTGCCAGAAACGCATTCAAAAGTGTTGCAAGAGTCTTTGGCATGGAGTATGCAAAGAGTAACAAAACAGCATCTTTAATTGAAGATACTATTGAAGGTTCAATGATTGAAGGTTCAGAACTTAAAAATTTATATGACACTGATCCTGAAATAAAAAGAGTAATTGATACAGCCAAAAATGTTGAAGGTATAAAATGCGGTATCGGTATGCATGCTGCAGGTGTAATCATTTCTTACAAACCGCTTGATCAAATCGTACCTGTTCAGCCATCTAAAGACGGAATTATTATTACGCAATACCACAGAGAAATTTTAGAGAAAATGAAACTTCTAAAAATGGACTTTTTGGGGTTGCGTAACCTTACTATGATTCATAAGACCGTAAAACTCGTAAAAAAATGTCAGGGAATTGATGTTGATATAAATCACATTCCGCTCGATGACAAACCAACTTATGACATGCTTGTTCGAGGAGAAACAGTCGGAGTATTCCAGCTTGAATCTTCCGGCATGACAAATTTGGTAAAGAAATTAAAACCTGACGTATTTGAAGATTTAGGCGCTTTAGTAGCTCTATTCAGACCTGGACCTTTAGGATCCGGCATGGTAGATGACTTCGTAGAAAGAAAACACGGTCGTCAGGCTATTACTTATGCTCACCCAAGATTGGAACCTATCTTAAAAGATACATACGGAACAATGGTTTACCAAGAACAGATTATGCAAATCTTCCAGGTTATGGCAG
>USJT01000185.1 GCA_900555175.1 uncultured bacterium | reverse complement strand
CAAAGTTCGTGGAAGCTCTGGTAATTGCGAATGTCCGATTAACACAGAAGATGTAAACGGTTCTTGTAAACCTAAATGTACAGGCGGCAAAGTTCGTAACTTCTTAGGCCTATGTGTTTGCCCATCAGGAACAGAAGAAAAGAATGGTGTTTGTGTTGCACCTCCTGCTGTTTCAATTCCAACTTGTACAGGTGGTAAAGAATGGAACGGATCAGCTTGTGTTTGCCCGTCAGGCACAGAAGATGTTTTTGGAACTTGCAAACCTAAATGTTCAGGCGGCAAAGTACGTAACAGCTCAGGTATTTGCGTTTGCCCTTCAGGAAAAATTGAACAGGACGGTATTTGCGTTGCTGAATCTATATACTGCTTCGGTGGTAGAGAATGGAACGGTTCTGAATGCGTATGTCCTGAAGGTAAAGAATGGACAGGATTATATTGTAGAGATATTCCGAGAGTTTATGATTGTACGGGAACAGCTCCGTGTGGTAAACAATGCGATACAAGTACAGGTAATTGGATAAATATTCCTGGCTTTAGCAGAGAGTGTGATCCTGAACAAAATAAAGTTTGGAGTGAATCTCAATGTGCTTGTGTTCCTTCAAGCAGAACAATTGCACCGAAAGGTCAAAATTATTGCGAATATATGGTTAGCGTATTGAACACAAAATCAAATGCTCCAGAATGTACAGGTAATGCAATCTCAACAAATGCACTTGACTTCTCGGATAAATTACCTGACATTACGTTAAGAAACGGTATGCGTTTATTTAACGTACGTCAAAACCCTCAAATGATTCCTGCTCTTGCCAATAACGTTGAGGGCGGTAAGGTTACATTGAATGGCGTTGAAGTCGATACAAACAGATGGGGTTATACTGTTTATGTTGATATCGATGGAGAAAAAGGTAACTCTGAAAAATGGGTTGATGTATTCCCATTCTATGTAACATTGAGCGGTATGGTAATTCCTGCTTACGATGAAGACAACCCTGGAGTATATGGCGGTGATAACCGTAACTTCCTTCAAGTAAGTATTGAAGATGAAGTAATTGACAACGGTCGCCGTAAAACTAAATGGCTTGCAAAGAGTGTTTCTTATAAAGAAGCAGCTTGCGGTTCTGGTTATATAGGTGCTAATACTCCATATTGTAAAAATGGAAATGCAGTACCAATCAAAAATGAATGTACTTTAGATTCATCATTATGTCGATTAAAATACATAAAACCAATTAAATTCTTATTTTAATTGAATTTATGAATAATAAAAAAGAGTGGATATTATATCCGCTCTTTTTTTTATTTATTATGTATTATTAAAAAATCCTTTACCAAATTAATTTATTAGTTTATAATTGTTATATGGAAAGAGATATAGTAAAATTACAAGGATTAAATATTGACACTTTTTCGTTTGAAGAAGCTGTCGAGTATGCAAAAAGTATTTCAGGACAAATTGTTACTTTGAATCCTGAAATGGTTAATAATGCCTGTGTTGATCCTGATTTTGCAGAAATTATAAATTCTGCGGAACTTGTTATTCCTGACGGTGTCGGGGTTGAATTGGGATTGAAAATCTTAGGGTATAATGTCAGAAGAATTGCAGGTATTGAATTTTCTCACAGAATGATTGAAGAATGTGCAAAAAATCAACATTCTGTCGCTTTAATTGGTGCTAAACCTGAAGTCGTTGAAAAAGCTAAAGAAAATCTTCAAAAAGAATTTCCTGATTTATACATTACATATACTCATGACGGGTATTTTGACGATGATGAACAAATTATCAGAGAATTAAAAATAAGACAGCCAAGGTTGATTTTGTGTGCTTTGGGCTCTCCAAAACAGGAAGAATTTATCTATAACAACAAAAAAGATTTCCCTGAATCTATATTTATAGGTGTTGGCGGAAGTTTTGATGTTTGGTCAGGTGTTGTTGAAAGAGCTCCTGAAATTTGTCAAAAATTATGTGTTGAATGGTTATATCGTACAATTAAAGAGCCAAAAAGGTTTAAAAGAATATTCCCGACTTTGCCTTTGTTTGTATTGAGAGTTTTGAAAGAAAGATTTATTCCGAAGGGAGTTTAAGATGTTAAGCGAAAATGAAGTAAAAGAACTCGAAAGTTTTGCTAAAGAAAACAGACAAAATATTATAAAAATGGTTTATAATGCGCAATCAGGTCATATTGGCGGAGCTTTATCAAGTGCTGATATTTTAACTGTTTTGTATCACAAATGTATGAAAACTTGTCCACAGTGGCGTGATTCTAAAGATTTTGACAATCATGACAGATTTGTTCTTTCAAAAGGACATGCATCTGCTGCTTTGTATGCTGTATTGGCACAACTTGGATTTTTCTCTAAAGATGAACTTATGTCATTTAGAATTTTCGGTTCCAGACTTCAAGGACACCCTACTCCTAAATGTCCTGGAGTTGAAGTTGCAACAGGCTCTTTAGGTCAGGGATTGTCAATTGCTTGCGGTATGGCTATGGGATTGAAGCTTGATAAAAATCCTGCAAATGTATTTTGTATTTTAGGTGATGGCGAATTGCAAGAAGGTAGTGTTTGGGAAGCATTTATGCACTGTGCACAGCTAAAACTTGATAATATTGTTGCAATTATTGATAGAAACAGATTACAAATTGACGGTTGCACAGAAAATATTAAGTCTCTTGATCCGTTGGATGATAAATTAAGAGCTTTTAATTGGGATGTTCAAGTTATTGACGGACATGATATTAATGCTATTTATGAAGCTATTGAAAAAGCTAAAAAAGCTCAAAAACCTGCTGTAATTATTGCAAATACTGTTAAAGGCAAGGGCGTTTCATTTATGGAAAATAATGCAGGTTGGCATGGAAAAGCTCCTAATAAAGAGCAATTTGATTTAGCTATGGCAGAATTGGCATAAGGGATTTGATATGATTTGTGATAATTTGGATAATATTTTAAAATACGGTGAAATATCTGAAAAAACTGCGAAGTTTTTGTTATCGTTAAATTCTCAAACCCCTGTCGGACATTATGAAATTGATGAAAATGTCTATGCAAATGTAGATGTTTATGAAACAAAAACTTTTGATAATTGTAAATATGAAGCTCATAAAAAGTATATAGATATTCAAATGCTTTTAGACGGAAATGAACGTTTAGATTGTACAGATTTGAATAAGCTTGAGCTAACAGAGTTATATGATGAAAAAAGAGACATAATGTTTCTTGAAAACTCTAAAGTAATGCCTGATGCTTCTTTCAAATTGTCTCCAAAAAGGTTTGTAATGATATACCCGCATGAAGCTCATAGACCTCAAATGGCAATTGAAAAGCCTGTGAAGGTTAAAAAAGTTGTTGTTAAAATATTAGGAAAAAGTTCTGCAATTTAATTATTAAAAAAATTATCAAATATTAAAAATAAATTTCTTTTACAAGTGAAAGAATTTTATTTATAAAATTGCGGTATGCGCTACGGTCAGCTTCGCCTGAAAGAATAATATCGGCTTTT
>USJT01000184.1 GCA_900555175.1 uncultured bacterium | reverse complement strand
GATATTATTCTTGAAAGTACATTAAATTCAATCGGTTCTACTCAAAATTTTGAAGAAACTAAAGAAAAAGTCTTAGAAGTTTTGAGAAGCAGATTTAAACCTGAATTCTTAAACAGAATTGATGAAACAATATTTTTTAGAGCTTTGAATATGCAAGATTTGACTAAAATCGTTGATATTCAAATGGATTACTTGAGAAGATTATTGAAAGATCAGGAACTTGAATTTGCAATTACTGATGACGCTAAAGAATTTCTTGCAACAAGAGGTTTCAATCCTGTATATGGTGCAAGACCTTTGAAACGTGTAATCAGACAATTAATTGAAAATCCGTTATCAAAACAAATTTTGTCACAAAAATTCTTGAGAGGTGATAAAGTTGTAATTGATGTTGAAAATGATGAAATTGTTTTCAAAAAAGGATAAATGTAATATAAAACATTAAAAAAAAGGCCTCATTATTGAGGTCTTTTTTTGCTTAATAATTCTTAAATCATCTGTTATTTTGAGTTTTATGAGATAAAATTTAGTTATGAAAATAAATACGATACAAAATAATAATAATGTAAATTTTGGATTTAATTGCAATACGCACAGAAAGATTGCAGAGCGAGTTATTGAAAATGAATTTCCAAAATTGAAAAAATATATTCCTATAATTAGTGATGCTGTTCAAGCTCCTGATTTTGACGAACTTGGCATAAAATCAAATACTCATTTTTATTATCCTTTCAAATCTTATATTAAACCTCGTTCAAGCTTTTTAGATTTTGATTGGGAACATAATGCACGAGCAAAATTTTTAGAACATATTGATTTAATGATGAAATATCATGAAAACAACTCTTTTATAAAAATGGTTGAACAAGCAGGTAGAGCAAAACATTTTTTGGATGATATGAGTGTTGGATTTCACGTTAAAAACGGAAATTTCCTTGAAAAACTTAGAGAAATGAAAGTTCATAAGGCTTTTGAAGATTTTATTCATAGACATGAAGATGTATTTATTGCAAATAGTGCTAAATCTCCTATAAAATTTAAGGACAAAACATTTGAGGATATTTTCATGAGTGTTGTAAACAATTCAAAAGATTCTGAAATACCGACATTTGATCATTTCTCACAATGGCATTTTATAGCGCAAAATTCAATAAATTCTGCAGTGGATGCTTCAAGAGTATTTTTCAAAAAAGTTTCTGACTTGTTAGGTTAGTTTTTTATAACCAGATATTGAATTCGATATTATCTTTTGGCGGGATTATTTCAATTTCTTTCCCTCTGAAAATAATACCGCAGTAATTGAAAAATTGTGCTGTTCTATTTGATTTGAATTTTAGAATTTCAAATCCGTTTATTGATAAAGGATTGTTAATGGTTACAATTTTCCCATCTGCTGTTTTTGTTTGGAATTTTTTGAAATCTATTTGAGCGTTGTCATAAGCCCAGCCGTTATCGCTTACATAATCTACAATTCCGTATATCGGGGTATCTTTTTTTATGTAGAGTTTCCCGTTTTTATAAACATCTTTTACTATGTTAAATTTTATTTTGTCACCGACTTCAATTTCATTAAAGCAGGTAGAAATTTTTTGTGCAGGTGTAATTCTGACAGGTGTGTCCTCAGAATTTATGTAATCGTCAAAAAATATTGTAAGTTTCGTTTTATTAGGCTGTAAAATAACTTCTCCGCCTCTTATTATGACTAAAGCTGGAGCTATTCCGTTATCTGCTAAGTCTTGATATTTTTTATGTTCTCCACCTTTAATATAAATTTGTCCGTTGAGTATTTTATCGGAATTTTTGTATTTAAAATTATTAATAAGAATTGATGCAGTATCACCTGCAAAGCCGTTTGGGAGTATTTCTTTGATTATACCTGTAATTTCTTCGCCCGTATTAATATCTGTAAAGTTTACGGTATCGCCTTCTTTCAAATATTTATCGCCTGTTGAAATTTTTTGTATAGGCGTAATGGTTACGGGAACTTCTTCAGCAAAAGCTGATAGTCCTGTTAATAAAATACTTATTAATAACAATCTTTTAATCATTACAAGTCACCTTGTTGTTTCATTCTGCGTTTTTTCTGTTTTTGTTGAAATTCAAGAATGTCTTTTGACATAGAATATTGAAAGTTTTTGTAAGAAGCTGTTTGAGTAAGCGGAGAATTTAAGTATTGTGGATATTTTACATAGATGTATTTATACATTTCGATAAGTCTTTTAGAACCTTTCGGATGAAGATATGTGCAGCCCCAATCCCAGATAGGTTCGCCAAATATTTTGTTTCCCATAGTTATTGCAGCTATCGGGTCGTAACCTGCTTTTACCATGTAATCTATTCCGTTTAAATCGGCTTTTTGCTCATATTTTTTTGAATTAGATTTCATTGCCATGTATTTTATCATTCCGCCGTAGGCATCTACTGAGTGTGCTATTTCATGTGATAAAACAAATGCCAATTCATCGTCATTATCTATGTATAAAAATGTGCCTGAATTTATTGTTACTGTTTTGTCATATAAATTTGAACTTGCATTTACTGACTTGTTATTTGCTACAAATATCGGTACGCGCTTTGGAATTTTATTATCCAGCATAATTTTTTGTCCGACAGATAAAACTTTTTCTTCATCAATACCTTTTTTCTTCCAAAAATTCCCGAAGTTTACTCCTCTGATAACGTAAACTTCTTCTGCCATAGAGCATGTTCCGATCAACATTACTCCAAGCAAAACCAAAAGCTTTTTCATAATAATTCCCCTATCTTAATTCCTGTGATAAATATTACTATATTTGATAAATTATTTCAAGACAATGTAAAACTTTTATAAGGGAATGTAATTTTAAAATTTTCAATGTTATAATATATTGTACAGAGTTTTAGATTATTGGAGAGAAATATATATGTGCGGAATCGTAGGATATGTTGGTAATAAATCTGTTGTTGATATTTTATTAGACGGATTGGAACAGCTTGAATACAGAGGATATGATTCATCTGGTATTGCTGTTATGTGTGATGAAGATATCAAGGTTTATAAAGCTGTTGGCAAGTTGCAAAATTTACGTGATAAATTAAAAGGTCATGAACCTGAATTTAATAATTCAACAATGGGTATCGGACATATTAGATGGGCTACACATGGTGCTCCAACACTTTTGAATGCTCACCCGCATACTTGTAATTGCGGAAATTTGGTTGTCGTTCATAACGGAATTATCGAAAATTATAAAGAACTTCGCAAATCATTAGAAGAAGCAGGTTGTATTTTCCGTTCTCAAACAGATACTGAAACAGTTGCTCATTTGGTCGCAAGAAAATATGCTGAATGTAAAGATTTGACTGAAGCTGTTCGTTTAGCATCTCTTGAGATTGAAGGAGCTTATGCACTTTGTGTTATGCACAATGATTGCAAAAATACTCTTGTAATTACAAAAAGAAATGCTCAGCTTTTAATCGGTATTGGAGAAGGTGAATATTTCGCAGCATCTGATGTCCCGGCG
>USJT01000183.1 GCA_900555175.1 uncultured bacterium | reverse complement strand
CCCGCCAATCAGAGTTTGGTAAAGCATAAGTAAAGCATAAATGCTAAAAACTAAAAAAAAGAGCATAATCGCTCCACACACAAAGCAGTTTTTGAAAAAACTTAAAAAAAGGATTTAATAAAAGTATTAAAAAAGAGGTAAAAAAATGAGTCAAATTACAATTCGTTCAGACAGAAAAGATGATTACAAATTCTTTTACAAAGGAGAAGAAGTTGTGCTGGGTGCAGGAAAGATTATCAGTATTGCATCAGGACTTGATGATCTAGTTCTTCCTACTTGTGCTATGAAAATTATCAACAATCTTATTGTTGTAAAAGAAGATGTTAAACACAAAAAAGAAGCTTAATTAAAGCTTTTTAATCTGTTCTTATCAAAGATTTTGTTTAATAATATCACAAATAACTTTCAAGATTTTTTGAAAGTTATTTGTGTTTCAAATTTACACAAGTTTTTTTTAATTAAATTTTATAAAACAATTTGTGTACCGAGAATAATTCTATGGCTGTCTTCTGTGTCTTCATTATCACAGAATACGTAATTTAGGATTAAACGAAGTGCCTGACCTTTGATAAAATAGTTCAGACCTATTGAATATTCTCTGCGTTTGTTATCTGCGATATCACGGTTTGGGTCAAATTGGTCGTAACGTGCAAGAATGTGTAATTTTTGCGTAATTCTGTATGCTATTGTTGTGTAAAAACCTGTTGCTTTATCTGTACTTATATAGGTTCCGTTATACCCGTCTGCGATTGCATATTCAAAGTTTGCCATAAATTTTTTGTATTTGTAGCTTGCGTAAGCTCCCCCTACTGTATAATCAGTATTGTTATGACCTGCATTCAGACCTCCGCCTAATACAAGTGTTCCGTATTTGCCGTCAGTTTTTCCAAGGGGTTTAAAGTTTACCCAGCCTGTAAATTCAACACCGGGAAAAAATTCTTTAAAAAATCTGTCAGAACTGTTTAGAGCTAAGCTGTAATCTATTAAATCATAATCACCAACGACTCTTAAGCCCAAAGCTCTTGTATTACCAAAAGTTCTTGAAATTTGTGAACGCATTGCGAATGGTAAAACGTAAGAGCCCATACCACCTTCAAAACCTACCTGATTTCTGGAATTTCCGACAATGATTTTATGGTGTGGAATTCTTGTATTCATAATATATGCATCAGTTACAAGACCTTGAAGATATGTTCTGTTTTCACCGGGTTTGAAGTTGAATTGTAATTTAAAATCGGTATTCTTGTCCTTGAAATCCCCAATAACACCGGCTTCCATAAATCCAAAGCCGTAATCGGTATCATAATCACTACCTTCAAAATTAAATCCTAA
Source organism: uncultured bacterium (assembly GCA_900555175.1). GTDB lineage: Bacteria > Cyanobacteriota > Vampirovibrionia > Gastranaerophilales > Gastranaerophilaceae > Stercorousia. The sequence goes on along the minus strand of USJT01000183.1, from coordinate 2,180 downwards.
ATTTCCCTGATAAGCTCCATAAAATTGAACTTTATCAATAGGTCCTTTTTTGTATTTAAAAGTCAGTTCATCTTGCAAAAGAAATGAAGGTATTGATGTTCTTTCAAGTTTTTTCTTATAAATTTTCCCGAAAAGAGATTCTTCTTCAATTTTGAAAGGATGCTCTGATTCTGTATTTGTGTCAATAAGGTTATCAAAAATTGAAAACTCTGTATCAACGTTATCTCTGATAACGTCTTTTTGAATCCATTCTGTATTTTCTGCTTTTTCTTTTTTAGTAAGGTTTGTTTGAGGAGTTTCTGTTTCATTTTTTGTAACATCAAGATGTATAACTTCTTGAGTTTCTGTCGAATTTTTACCTGTGTGTTGAATTTTGCCAAATGCAAACACCGGCGGGGCAAGAAGCAGAAGAATTAGTATTATGGCTATTCTTTTAAAAAAACAGTTCACAAATATTAATCTAACACAAAATATGTGCAAAAAAAAATTTTTTTAGTGTATATTAATAATTATGACGCATGTAACAAAAAAAGCTATGAATAAAATATCTGAAAATAAATATACAAAAGTTAAAGTAAAAGCCCCGATTGTAGAAGCATTAAAAAATGCTTACGAAAATCCGACTTATCAGTTTCATATTCCGGGACATACAAAGGGTAACGGCTCTTTACCTGAATTTAAAAAATTGATAGGTGCAAAAGCTCTTTCTATTGATACAACTGATGAATTTGACGGATTGGGTACATTACACCCTGCAACAGGTCCTATTAAAGAAGCTCAAGAATTAGCTGCAAAAGCTTTTGGAGCTAAAAAAACTTTCTTTTTACTTAACGGCTCAACTGCAGGCAATCTTGCACTTGCAATGGGCTTAACTAAAAAAGGTCAAAAAATTGTTACTAACAGAAATTGCCACAGATCAATTCTTACAGGCATGATAATTTCAGGTGCCGAACCTTTATGGCTTATCCCTAAAAAGTTTGATGAATGGGGAATTTGGGGTAATGTTACTCCTGAAAGCGTGGAAGAAATGTTATCTAAAAACCCCGATGCGTCAATGGTTTGGATTACAAATCCGACTTATGAAGGGGTTGTATCAGATATTAAATCAATCGCAGAAATCTGTAAACGTTATAAAGTGCCATTAATTGTTGATGAGGCACATGCCTGCCTTTGGAATTTTAACAATCATCTTCCGACAACTGCATTAAAACTCGGTGCAGATGCTGTTGTTCATTCTTTACACAAAACAGGCGGAAGTATGAGCCAAAGCTCTATGTTACATATTGCTGAAAATTCCATGATAGATTGCGATGCTGTTGAAAAAGCGTTGAAACTTTTACATACAACAAGCCCTTCTTTAATGCTTTTAGCAAGTCTTGATGCTGCTCGTGCAAACCTTGACAGCCCAAGAGGAAGAAAACAACTTGAACGTGCTGTTCAAAACGCAAAATATTTAAGACGTGAAATCGATAAATTGGAACACATCCATCATCTTCAACCTGATTTTGGGTATAAAACTGATATTACAAAAGTGTTTATCAGAGATGACAGACTTTCTGGCAAACGTCTTGAATCTATTTTGGAAATTGATTTTAATATAGAAGTTGAAAGTGCATCTGATGCAGGACTTTTAATACTTTCAAATATCGGCAATACAAGAGCGGATATGCAATATCTTGTAAAATGTTTACAAAAGATTGATAAGACAAATTACACTGATATTTATTATCTTGAAAAGAAAAAACACATGCCGATGTTGACACCTATTATCAAGATGACACTTCGCGAAGCTTTTTATTCACACAAAGAGGTTATTCCGAAAGAACACGCAGTTGGAAGAATTGCTGCTGAAGTAATTGCGGAATGTCCTCCTGGAATTGCGGTTTTATTACCGGGTGAATTGATTACGGAAGAACATTTGCCATATCTTGTTGATTACGACACTATTGAAGTTATTAAATAAATTAAGTGTATGATTTCAAAACCTCCATTCAATGATAAAATATTTGCGGAGGTTATGAATATGATTATGACAAATATTGAAACTGTGCCTGGAATGAATATCGTTGCACAATTTGGTCTTGTTACAGGCAGCACTGTGAGAGCTAAAAATGCTATCAAAGATTTTGGTGCAGGTCTTAAAAATATGGTTGGGGGAGAGTTAAAAAGATATACGGAAC
>USJT01000182.1 GCA_900555175.1 uncultured bacterium | reverse complement strand
CGCACAGGCTTTCAACTATTAAAAATGCCGATAGGATTGCGGTTATAAATGAAGGAGAACTTGTAGAACTTGGTACTCATGATGAGCTTATGTCAATAGAAAACGGTCAATACAAAGCTCTTTATGAAATGCAATTTAAAAAACAAGAAGTCCAATTAGCGTAAAATATTAACATAAATAAAAAAAATCACAGAACCTTGAAAAACGTTTTGTTATCTAGTTTTAATAGGTTCTGTGTTTTTTTTATGTGTATTTATATTTTTTATGAAATGTAAAGTTTCTTATCATTTTTTTGTATTTTTTAAAGTTTATTTTTATTTTGCCGATACACATATATGTGTAGAAGATTAATGAGGAAATTTTTATGAGTCAGAATTTTGTACCTGAAACATTAAGTTTACAGAAAAAAATAGGAACACCTAAAGATCAAAAGAGAGTTCGTCCAAAATTTATTATACCAACCAAGGATACACCTATTTCTCATTATGCAAAATTGCTTGGAATGTCAAATGAGGAATTTAAACAGTGGACAGGCTTAGAAACAAATATTATTAAAAAAGGTACAAAAGTTCCTCTCCCTATGGATAAAGTTCCTGCAGGTAAGGGAATTTATGCTCTTGCAAAGAAATATAATATGTCTATGGATGAATTTTGCAAGTTAAATAAAATTCCAAAACCTTATGGTGACTATAAAGCTCAAAAGAATGAAGAATTTTATGTAAAACCTTATAAAGTAGAAAAAGGTTCTGCTAAAAATACAAAAGGAGTTAATCCTTCAAATGCACAAAAAGCTGAAGCTAATGATGCAGAACCGGCTAAGAGTAAAAGTGAACTCGGAAGCTTAGGTGAAGGTGCCTTAATTGGTTCTATGATTGCAAATCATGTTCAATGGGGTTCTTCATTTACGCCAAAAGAAATTGCCGATAAACTGGAAGAAGAAGCAAATAGTTCTTGGGGAGCTGTTGGTAAAAAGCCTTTTGATGATATGTTAAAGGAAATTAACCCAAAGAATGTGTCTGAAGTTTTAAATGAATATTCTCAAGCAAATGGTGGTCGTTCTTTGATAAACAGAATTACGAGCGAAATTACAAGCAGACAAGATTTGAGAAAAAATGCAGTTATGCATATATATGATACTTTAGCTGAAGCAAAAGATATTCCTGCTATTGAAAGAGACAAGTTTGTAGCTGAATTGAACAAGCAATTTGATTCTTTTGGAATGGTTGATACTTCAAATATGGATGCAATGATTAATAAAATGCTTGCAAAAGAGGTTCCGCTGGCTCAAACTCTTCCTGGACGATATATGGTAGAGTCGGCTAAACCTGATACAAAAGTTAATTTGACCAAAAAAGCCGGAGTGTTTACAGCCGAAAAGTTGCAAAAAGATGCTATTGAGTCTGCAAAAAATGAAGTATTAGAAAATTTTCAACAATACTGTAAGAATAATGGTATTACTTATGACAAAGATAATATAGATTTGTCACCATTAAACAGAATTCCTCGTCCTATTGTTAAAAATGGCGAAGTTGCTTCGGCAGAAACAGCGTTGCTAAAACCAACGACTGTTCCAAACGGTAAAGTTATAATTTTGAATGCCGGCCATGGCGGTTATAGCGGAAGATCCGGTTGCTATGATCCTGGTTCATATAGTTTTATAAAAAAAGGCAGCGGAAAATATGCGCCACTTATTGAATCAGAAAAAATGAATATTTATGCTGAATATATGACAGATAAGCTTCGTGAAAATGGTTATGCTGTTGTTATTACTGGAGGCCATGTTGAAACAATCGCTGATGGTAGTACTATTTCAAATTTAATAGATAATCTTGAAACCGGTAAAAAATCAAATAAAAAGTATGGTAAAGATGATATTATAATGGTATCATTACATGCTGATTCTAGTCCTGGACAGTCAGGTACAGGTGTTTGTTATGATTCAAGATTTAAAGATGATAAAAAACTTGCTTTTATATTAAAAAATAATTTAAATCAGGATGATTGGATTACTGCAAGTACTTCTGAACGTAATTGGGATGTTCCTGATCAAGGATTACAAGTCTTGCACCAAAGTGAGGATATTCCATCAGTTCTTGTTGAAGTTGAATATGTAAATGGTTCAAAGTCTAAAAATTTGGATTCTATGAATTTCCAAACAAGATTGGTAAATAAATTGATTTCAGGTTTAAATGAGTATTTCGGTATAAAATAAGGATTACGATTATGGAATTTTTTTCAGATATATTAAATACAATTAAAAACAAAATAAAAACATTTATTTACGGCGAACCGAAAACTGCGCCTACAACTAAAAAAACTAATAAAAAAGTTTCAGTATTTGGACCCCCAAAAAAGAAAACATATAAAAATGAAATTCGTATGACAGGTTCAAAGTCTGATGAACAATTACGTATTGATGCTGTTCGTTCTCATTATATCACATATGTTAAAAATCCGTATTATAGATTGAAATCAGGTGATACAGTTTCTGAGATTGCTAAGAAATATGGGGTTGAAGAATGTAGTGTATTAGATGCAAATTCATTAACTCCTGAAAAAGCTAAATCTCTGAAACCGGGACAGGTTATAAGAATCCCTCTTGGAAGAAGAGTAAAAAATGTAAGAAATTTGAATGATGTAGCTAAATCTTTGGGTGTTAGTTATGACTTTATTAAGAGATTAAAGAGAGTTGAAGATTCAGGTAAATTATCTGATAATGAATTTCATAACACTCCATATACAGATGATGCCGGCGTTAGAACAATAGGTATTGGTCACGTTTTACAAAAAGGTGATGATACAAATTTAACAAATCAAGAAGTTTGTACATTATTAGCAAAAGATATGTTTAAAGTAGAAGAAAATTTATATTCTATTATGGGAGGAAGACGCAATTATGAAAACCTTCCGGTACCTATAAGAGAAGCTCTTCTTGATTTAGGATTTAATAAAGGAGTTGATATAATTAAAGATACTCCGGGACTTTTGTACACACTCAAAGCAGGTAAGTATGAGGCTGCTATAAATAAATTGACATATGATAAATCTGTTAAGACAGGTAAAGAGATGAGTGGTTTATGCAAACGTAGAATTTTCGATATTGCATTAGCTTCCAAGATTTATAAGGGTAAAATTCCACAAAGCAATATTAATACAGCTCAGCAGCTATATAATCATGGTGTACAATTATTGCGTGCTGAGTGTAAAAGCAACACTGATTTCGAAAATATTCTTGTCGGTTATAATAAAGATGTCAAATCTTATATGGGTAACAGAATTAAATTAGTTACCAAATAATTAATTATCTTATTTTATTAATAGAAAATTTTTGAAGCTAATATTTGTGGAATGAACTGTACCACATGGTCCCCAACGAGAGTTTCTATTGTTTTATTTCTTTCATGAGCACTATTAAATGATTTAGTTGTTGCACTGCCAAATTCGGTTTCAACAACTTTTTCATATTTGAAAGATAACAGTGTAGAAGAAAACTTAAAAAAATTACAGAAAATTGAAAC
>USJT01000181.1 GCA_900555175.1 uncultured bacterium | reverse complement strand
AGGCAAAACCACTCTAATCGGTAAACTTGCATATAAATTTAAAGAACAGGGCAAAAAAGTTTTAATCGCAGCAGGCGACACATTCAGAGCTGCAGCAGAAGAACAACTGGACATCTGGTCCAAAAGAGCAGGAGCTTCAATCGTAAGACATGATAAAGCAGATCCCGCATCAGTTGTATATGAAGCAATTGAAAAAGCTCAAAAAGAAGGCTTTGATGTAATTTTAGTAGATACAGCAGGCCGTCTGCAAAACAAATTCAACCTTATGGAAGAATTAAAGAAAATCAAATCAGTTATAGATAAAAAAGCCCCTGAAGCTTTAAGAGAATGTATTCTTGTACTTGACGCTAATACGGGACAAAACGGACTTCAACAGGCAAAAGTGTTTACAGAAGCGGTAAATGTAACATCTGTTGCACTCACAAAACTCGACGGTTCAGCAAAAGGGGCAATAGTTCTAGCGGTTGCAAAAGAATTAAAATTACCGGTAAAACTTGTAGGTGTCGGCGAAAAAATGGAAGATTTAAAAGAATTTAACAGTGAAGAATTTATAGAGGCTTTATTTGAATAAATTAAAATCAACAAAAACAAAATTAGGAAACGAAGTAGAATTACTCGGTAACAGTAACGGAAAAGTTTTAATAATCGGGGTTATGCACGGAGATGAACCACAAGGCGCATATTTGATTAATGAATATTTGAAAAATAATCATAATCCTGAAAACCTTTTATTTATCCCCTGCCTAAACCCTGATGGCATGCAAATGAATAAAAGGACAAATGCAAACGGAGTTGATTTAAACAGAAATTTCCCGACAAAAAATTGGGGGAAAAATGAAGGAGAAAATGCAACCTGCGATGACGAAAACTCAAGCTACTACGGGGGAAAGAGTGCAGGAAGCGAAATTGAAACGCAGTTTCTTATCGATACTATTGAAGAATTTAAGCCACAAATAATACTAACCTTGCACGCTCCATACAAAGTAGTCAACTATGACGGGCCTGCAAAAGAAATTGCAGAAAAGATTTCACAAATAATAAATTATCCGACAGAAGCAAGTATAGGCTACCCAACCCCAGGAAGTTTCGGCACTTACGCAGGATTAGAAAGACAAATCCCAACAATTACCCTTGAACTTGATGAAGAATGCCCTGTAAAGGATTTACAGCTTCCTGTATTTAAAATTTTTGATACATTAGCTTAATATTTTTTAACAACTTAGCAATTTTTCACTAAAAATTAACTTTAGATATATATCAATAAGATATACGAGATATATAGGAGAAGTTAATATGCCAGATCCAATTCAAAAAACACAAGTCAGCAAAATTAGTGGAAGATACACTATTACAAAAAGCAAAAACACAAACAGTAACAAAACGACAACCATAGAATTTTATGCAAAAGATGGAACAAAATTAAAACCTGACTATTATAGTGCAGCAGAAGCAAAAGATTTAGCATCACACAACGGTTATGATGAATATTACAACACAAAGGTTATTCAAAAGGATGGCCAATATTATCTGAAAGTAACAGCAAAAACTAAACAACCATACGGAATGTTAGCAGAAGACTATTTAAAAAAAGTAAATGACGGAACAATAAAAAAATATAACCCAAAAGCTTTTGAAGGTTATAACTGCACAGATGGTTACGGACGTCAAATGAGTGATCTTAATAAAAAAATGAAACCTGGTGATAGTGTAATATTACCAATAGATAAAGTAGAAATAAAAGATTCTCCAGTCGGTTTCTTTAGAAGAAAAATAATGAATGGAACATACTAAAAAGAATAATATCAAATCTTAATCCTCATTTTTGTGCTAAAATAAGTGCAGAAATGAGGATTTTTGAATGAAATTATTTAACTCTTACAGCAATCAACTTGAAGAATTCACTCCAATAGAAGAAAACAAAGTAAAAATGTATGTGTGCGGTCCGACAGTTTATGATTTTGCCCATTTGGGACATGCAAGATGCTACATCACTTGGGACGTTTTATACAGATATTTAAAATTCAAGGGATATGACGTTACATACTGTCGTAACGTAACAGATGTTGATGATAAAATTCTGAAGAAAGCTGAAAAAGAGAGTAAAACTCCTGAAGAAGTTTCTCAATACTGGTATAAGCAATTTGCAAATTCGATGAAAGCCTTAAATACGTTAAAACCTGACATCGAGCCTTTTGCGACCAAAACATTAGGCGAAATGATTGGTATGGTAAAAGATTTAATAAATAAAGGCTTTGCCTACGAAGCTGACGGAGATGTATATTTTAGAGTTAAAAAATTTCCAAGATACGGTTACCTTTCAAAACAACCGATAGACCAATTGGAAAGCGGTGCAAGAATTGAAATCGGAGAACACAAAGAAGATCCGCTTGATTTTGCACTATGGAAAAAAGATGAAAAATTCGGTTACAAATCACCATGGGGAATAGGCAGACCTGGCTGGCATATTGAATGTTCCGCAATGAGCAGAAAATATTTAGGCAAAACAATAGATATTCACGCAGGCGGTGCTGATTTAATTTTCCCTCACCACGAAAATGAAATTGCACAATCCGAATGCGCTAACGGCTGCAAATTCGTAAATTACTGGCTACACAACGGATTTGTAACTATTAACAAAGAAAAAATGTCTAAATCTTTAGGCAACTTCTTAACTATTGATGACTTATTAAAAAAATATGATTCAAATACAATAAGATTTTTCATTTTAACAAACCATTACAGAATGCCTGTTGAATTTTCAGATGAAGCTCTTTCATCTGCTCAAGCAGGCGTAAAACGTATGCTTAATGCTAAACGTACAAAAATTAACGAAGATTTGGATATTACCAAAACAGATGAATACAAAGCGTTCACAGAAGCTATGGACGATGATTTGAATACATCAAAAGCTCTTGCAGTTCTTTTTGAATTGACAAACAAAGCTAATAAAGATGATAAAGATGCGTTTACAATTTTGTATAAATTAGCCACAACACTTGGTTTTACATTTGAAAAACCTACTCTTTCAGAAGATGAATTGAAAAATGCAGTAAAACATGTTTCAGAAAAATTAGGCAAAGATTTTAACTCAATGGATGAATTAATTGCATACAGAAAAGAAGCTCGTGATGCAAAAAATTGGGATATTGCAGATAAAATTAGAATTGCACTGGATGAAGTGAATATTGTCTTGAAAGATTCTAAAGAAGGAACTACTTGGGAAGTTAAGTAAAAATTTCTTTACAAAAAGGCAAAAAAATTTTTTACAGAACTTAATAAGAGTATGGTAAATATAAATATTAAACCAAGCCCAATATTATCAACACAACCCAAAGAAGTCGAAAAAACTCCTGATGGGCGAATTATATATGAAACAAAATACCCGGAAACAGGGCAAACAATAAAATTTTCAATTCCTGAAGAAAATCAAGACAAATTTGAAAAACTTGTCCAAGAAATTCATACAAAATACGGGAAATATAATATTAATCCTGAAAAAAAATTTCAGAAAGCCGCACATTTAGCAACTCTTGG
>USJT01000180.1 GCA_900555175.1 uncultured bacterium | reverse complement strand
TAGAACCGATTACAACTCTATCAGGTTTTAAAAAGTCATCAACCGCTGCACCTTGTTTTAAAAATTCAGGGTTGGATACAACATCAAAATCTCCGTCATAATATTTTCTGATAGTTTCTGCAACCTTATCAGCCGTCCCGACAGGCACGGTTGATTTATCAACAATAACTTTATAACCATTTATAGCTTTACCAATGCTTTCAGCAACAGTCATAACATATCTCATATCAGCAGAACCGTCTTCACTTTGAGGAGTTCCAACCGCTATAAAGCAAACTAAAGACTGTTTTACAGCATCATCTAAATCAGATGAAAATTTTAATCTTCCTTCAGCAACATTTGCCTTAATTAATTCTTCCAAACCAGGTTCGTAAATAGGAACAATACCTTCATGAAGCTTTTTTAATTTTTCTAAATCATTGTCTACACAAATAACATCATTTCCCATATCTGCAAGACAAGTTCCTGCTACCAATCCTACATATCCCGTTCCTATTACACAAATCTTCATCTCTACTCCATTTCCTTACAAAATTTATATTATAGCCTTATAATAACATAAAAAATATTTTTGTGAGATAATTAAACCACATAATGTTAATATAAAAAATTTGCTTATTTAAAATAAATAGAGGATATTATATAAAAAAGGGATAGTTCATGGAGTATAAATTACAAAAAACATCATCAAAAGATGCTTTCAATTACAAATATTTACTTGGAAAAATTTTTCCGTATATAAAACCTGTTTTACCAAGAGCAATTTTAAATTTGATTATAGCAATTCCTCTTGGCTTATTAGATGGCGTTGTTGCTCTTGCGTTAAAACCATATTTGGATTTTGTTGTAAACGGGAATCCTGAACATACTTGGACATTTTTAGGTGTAACAGTTCATTCTCAAGCATTTTTAGCAACAATTATTCCTTTTGGTATAGTTGCATTTGCTCTATTTCAAGGCATTTTAAAATATACAAGTAATTATTTAACAGATTGGACAGGGCAAAAGATTTCAATGTCTTTGAAAAAAGACTTATTTAAAAAACTAACCTCAATGGATCCGCAATTCTTTGATATAAATTCATCCGGTATTGTATTAACAAGATTTTTAAGCGATCCAGACACAGCTTCCAAAAACATTATAGATATGTTGAAATCATTTATCGCAACATTTTTTGGACTTATCGGTTTGGTTGGAGTTTTGTTATACAACTCCTGGAAGCTTGCAATTATCGGCGTAACAATTATGGCGATTGCGATTACTCCAGTTACACTTATTCGTAAAAGAATTAAAAAGGTTTCAAACGCTACAATGGTTGTCGGCGGTAATATGACAACAAACTTTAATGAAACATTTGCAGGTAACAAAATTATGACAGCTTATAACCTGCAAAAAGATCAAAATGAGAAATTCGACAACCAAATACTTGAGCAATTCCACCTTGCGATGTCTTTAACAAAACGTGTAGGCTGGATGTCACCTATTATGTATTTTGTTTGCTCAATCGGTATTGCACTTGTTATGTCTTATGGAAACCACTTAATTCTAACAGGACAAATGACAGCAGGAAGTTTTGCATCATTTGTAACCTCACTTCTTTTGCTATACAAACCAACCAAAACTCTTGGAAATACATTAACAAACCTTCAAAATATATTTGTTGCAATGAGCAGAGTATTTGAATTATTTGATTTACAACCTCAAATCAAATCACCTGAAAACGCTATACAACTTAAAGGTCTGGATAAATCAATCGACTTTAAAAATGTATGGTTTGAATATGAAGAAGGTACACCTGTATTAAAAAACTTCTCTTTACATGTTAATAAAGGAGAAACAATTGCCCTTGTCGGAAATTCAGGCGGTGGTAAAAGTACAGTCGTAAGTCTTTTGCCGAGATTTTACGATGTAAAATCAGGTTCTATCGAATTTGACGGAATTGATATCAGGAAATTTGACCTTGAATCTCTTCGAAACAATATTTCCTTCGTATTCCAAGATAATTTCTTATTCTCAGGAACGATTAAAGATAATATATTAATGGGTAATGAAGCAGCAACAGAAGAACAATTAGCAAAAGTTATTGAAATGGCTCATCTTGATGAATTTACTCATACTTTAGAAAACGGACTTGATACAATTGTTGGAGAGCGCGGAACTATGCTTTCGGGCGGTCAAAGACAAAGAGTTGCAATCGCTCGTGCAATGCTAAAAGATGCACCTATTGTAATCCTTGATGAAGCGACATCAGCTCTTGATAATAAATCGGAAGCTATTGTTCAAAAGGCTTTAGATAACTTAATTCAAAATAAAACAGTATTTGTTATCGCACACAGACTTACAACTATTAAAAATGCCGATAGAATCGCGGTTATACATGATGGTGAACTCGCAGAACTTGGAACACATGATGAATTAATCCATATAGAAAACGGGAAATACAGATATTTGTATGAAATGCAGTTCAAATCTCAAGATGAAATTGCTGTTTAAAACGGAGGCTTTATGCACAAGATTATCAAAAAATGGATTGAACCCTATGTTTTGTTAGAAACAATAAAAAAAGATAGCGAACTTGTAAAAGATTTTACATTTGACGGTTTTTCCAAAAATGATATAAAAAAAGATTTCTTGAAAAAATTGAATAAAGACGACTTTTTTGGGCTTTATATGAAAAACGTAAACAAATTTTATTTATTCAAAGGCAAAATAGATATTGATAAAATTTTTGATTTATCCCCATCGGATTACGAAATTACAGAAGATATAGAAAAGCCTTTTGAAATGGTTGATATGGGAAAAGCGGAAGCAAGTATTATTAAAATTTCTAACTAATGTCTTTAATATTTTGTCACAAACAACAACTCAAAAAGCAATTTTCCATTTTACTAACACTTTATATAAATAACAGGTAAAAGGGGAAAATATTCTATGTGGTTTAACTGTATATACGGTTATAGTAATCCATTCATGAATTTTGCAATGCCGTTCATGAACTATTTACCTATGAATAATTTTGCTTTTCCAATGTTCAATATGTTTCCGATGAATAACGGGATTTTTACATTGTTTAACATGTTTCCGATGAATTTTTATAATCATCACAATATCAGGTTACAAAATAATTCATCAATATTTTCACATTCTAAAAATCAAACTATTGAAAGCAGATTAAATAAAACTGAATCTGCACAAGGTTCCTCAAACATAGACAAAACAGAAAAAGAGAGTAAATCAGAGACAGCAAATCTCGTTTATGGTGTGAAATACAATAAGAAAAAAGGAGAACTACTTGCAAAAAATGTAGTTGCCGGATTACCGACCAACAGAAATCCAAACAATCCGCTTTGCGCAAGATACGTAAAAAGAGCAATAGTAAAAAGCGGTCTTGGGCCATACATTAACGGCAACGGAGAATATTGCAAAAATATACTTAGAGCAAATAAAAACTTTAAAGAGGTAAAAGTAAAAGCATCTGAGCTTGCAAAACTTCCAGCAGGAAGCATAATTGTGTATGATGCTTATGATAAATATACGGATAATAACGGC
>USJT01000179.1 GCA_900555175.1 uncultured bacterium | reverse complement strand
TCGTGTGAGGTCCTGCAAGAACCATTGATGTTCCCATAACAATTGTAGCAGCATCAACTAAAGACATTGCAAGATCGCCTAAATCATCATCAACAATATCAAACTTAAATGTTTTAATACCTTTTGCTTCTAATTTGTCACTCAAGTAATCAATCATTTCTTTAGTGCTTTCATACATTGAAACATAAGGCATTGTAACCAAGTTTTTCGGAGTATCAGCTGTCCAATCAGCATACAAATCCAAAATGAAATCCGGTCTTTTGTAAACAGGTCCGTGGCTTGGCAAAATCATATCAACATTCATATCTTTAACCATTTGAGTGTATTTTTTGCACATCATTCTAAATGGCATCATAATTTCTGCATAATATCTTTTTGCACTGTGTTCCAATTCTTTGCTTTCTTGAGCGAAAACATCTGAGAATGTATAATGAGCACCTAAAAAGTCACAAGTACAAATTACATTATCTTCTTTAATGTAAGTAAACATTGTATCAGGCCAATGAACGCCCGGTGCGAAAATAAATTTTAATGTCTTATCGCCTAAAGAAACTTCTTCTCCGTCAGCAATAACCTGAATTTTTTCAGCTGGGACATGCAACATTGATTTAATATTTTCAGCAACTTTAGGATTTGTTAAAACCATTGCATTCGGGAACTTTTCCAATAATGCAGGAATTGAACCGGAATGATCTTGTTCACCGTGGTTTGCTACGATATAATCAACTTTTCCTACATGATTATCTGCCAATCTTTTTAAATATTCTTTTGTCTTTGGCGGATACATTGTATCAATAATTGCAGTTTTTTCAGAACCTTTTACAAGATAAGAGTTATAGCTTGTACCATGTTCCAACGGAATCAATTCATCAAAAATTCTTCTATCGCAATCATTTAAACCGCAATAAAAAATATTGTTTTTAATTTCTTGAAATTTCATTTATATTTCTCCTTTACTATTTATTTGGCTTTTTATAAAAAAATACTTCTTCTTTTAAACATAACGGACAAAATTGAGGTTCTTCTTTTTGAGGTAAAACAGCACCGCATGTACTGCAAGTCCAATTATAAGTCCCGTCCTTGTTAGGTTTTGCATTATCTTCCAATTTTAATATTAATTTTTTCAATCTGTCGTAATGTATTTTTTCAATGTTTTCAATATTTTCAAGCATTTTTGCAATAATTTCAAAACCTTCTTCTCTTGCTTGAATTGCAAATTTTTCATACATTCCTTCAATTTCATCTTTTTCTTGAGTTAATGCATTTTTTGTACATTCTAACAAACTCGGAAAATTTCCTTTGTTTGATTTCAACCATTTATACCACAATTTCGAATGTTCTTTTTCATTATTAGCAAAACGTGATAAGAGCTGAGCGACATCTTTGTATCCTTGTCTTTCAGCAATCAAAGCATATATATCATATTCCATACAGCGTAATGCCGTAACTTCAAAAGCTTTCAATATATTTTTCTCAGTTTTTGAGCCGTTTAAATCCAATATTAATCCCTCTCAGTTGTAATTTGTACTCAATTACATATTAACACAAATAAAAAGACTTTGTTATAAAAACAAAGCCTTTTTTAAAGATGTTTATTTTTTGAAAAAAGCTATTGTTTTTCAAAAGAATCTTTACCTACACCGCAAAGAGGGCATACATAATCATCCGGTAAATCTTCAAATTTTACGCCATCATGTTCTTCCGGGTCATAAACGTATCCGCATACTGTGCATACATACTTTTCCATAATTTTCTCCTTTTCATTATAATTTATACGTTTTCAAATATAAATTGTCTCTATTCATTTTCTTGTTTTTCAGATTCTAAACAATCCTTACATATACCGCTTAATATTATATCATGATTTTTTACTAAAAAACCAGTTTCTTGTTCTGTTTTTTTTACAACGTCCACTGCGACATCTGAACTCACATCAAACACTCGTTTACACTTTTCGCAAATAAAATGGTAATGTTCATGGATATTGTGATCATAATGAGAAGATGTCTCCAGCCCATCAATCTTTTTTATAACACCATTCTCCGCAAGCTGATTTAAATTTCGGTATAAAGTTGCAAGACTGATATTTGAATCACCTCTGGATTTCAAAACAGAATACAGATATTCTGCTGTCGGGTGAACAACATTCTCTTTTAAAGTATCAAGTATTATTTCTCTTTGTCTTGAATAATTCATAGTTTTCCATAAAAGTAGTAATAATTCTCATTTTAAATAATTTATAATATTTTGTCAAGATTTCAACTTAATATAAGTATATATTTAGCGCAATTTTTATTAAGATTTTGTTTTAATTTATATATGGATAATAGTGTCAGTGGAAACAGTAATATGAAAAACAAACCGCTAAATGTCGGGATATTAACTCCGCCAAACGGTTTTGTAAAACCTGTTTTATATTCTCATGAGCAGGCTTCCAGAGATTTTAACAAACTTAACCATGACATCTATACTTCAATGAAAAATTCGGAAAGCATTGAAAGAAGAAAAACTCCAAAATCAGTTTTTGCATTCTTAGGTATAGGAAGCTTGGCACTTTGCGCACCATTATTGAAAAAATTATTTAAACGCTAAATAAGCGCATAATAAAATAACTTATTATTGCTTTAAAATTCGGTTTATTTAGAATTTCGTATTTTTGTGCTAAACTTATTAAGCAATGAATTTAGACACAGCCATAGATACATTTTTATCACCAATAGCCGATAAAATTTCAGGGATAATATTCAGTTCTATAACCATTCACGGAGTAAAAATAGAATTTCTTGTTGTCCTTTTAATGGTTGCTGCATTTTATTTTACAATCAGAACCAGATTTATCGGAATTTGGGGATTTAAACATGCTATTCAATTAATTACAAAGAATTACGAACATAAAGAAATTCGAGTTAAAAAGAAAAAAGGGGAAGTATCAGCTTTCCAAGCATTGACTGCAACGATTTCAGCTTCAGCAGGAATTGGTAACGTTGCAGGCTCAGCTGCTGCTGTATCAATAGGCGGTCCGGGTGTAATTTTTTGGATGATTTTAGCAGGATTTTTCTCTATGGCTTTAAAATTTGCCGAAGTTCTTTTGGGATTGAAATTCAGAAAAGTTAATCCTGACGGAACAATAGCAGGCGGTCCGATGTATTACATTGAAGGGGCACTAAAAAATAATAAATATATAGGGAAATTTGCACCGCACTTATCTAAAATATATGCAATTTGCTGTATTTTCGCAATGATTGGCGGATGGAATTTATTCCAGATAAATGCAATGACTACACAAATTACGGAAGTTACAGGCGGGAATAACAGTTTCTTTGCAAATCAAAGCTGGCTTTTAGGATTAATTGTTGCTGTTATTACATATTTTACAATTATCGGCGGGATTAAAGCTATCGGGAAATTTACCTCAAAAGTAACACCAGTTATGTGTACTTTATATGTTTTAACAGCATTTGCTGTTTGCATTTATAACATAGGGCATGTGCCTCATACATTTGCACTAATTTTAAAAGAAGCATTTCATCCAAAAGCATTAGCCGGCGGTTGGT
>USJT01000178.1 GCA_900555175.1 uncultured bacterium | reverse complement strand
TGGTTTATCGAGAGTCCCGAGCATATTCATAAAGGTAGATTTCCCGGAACCTGAAGCACCCATTATTGCAACAAATTCTCCGGTATCAACAGATAGAGATACACAATTTAATGCGTTAAAACTGTCTTCTCCTGTTTGATAAGTTTTTATTGCATCTTTTACTTCTATTAAACTCATTTTTTACAACCTCGGAACACGCATTCTGCCGTCTTGTTTTGCATTTTTGCTTTTTATTGCGGTAATAACTTCTGTTCCTTCTTTGATTTTGTCTGAAATAATTTCTGTATTTGTATCGTTATTTGCACCTGTTCTTATTTCAATTCTTTTAGGTTTTCCTTTGTCAAGAATCCAAATACCTTGATTTTTGTATTTAGGACCGTTTATGTCGGGTGTAAATTTAAGTGCAATATTAGGTGCGCAAAGAACATTCTCGCTTCTGTCCGTAATAATTGATACGTTTGCGGTCATTCCAGGTTTAAGTTTTAAATCTTCATTATTTACATCAACAATTACTGTATAAGTTACAACGTTTGATTCTGTTGTTGGAGATAATCTTACTTGAGTTACTTTACCTTTAAAGTTCATATCAGGGTAGCCGTCAACTGTATAGGTAACGTCTTGGCCTTCGTGAACATTTCCGATATCAGCTTCTGATACGCTAACTTCAATTTGCATTTTTGTCAAATCTTGTGCTATCGTAAAAAGTTCCGGTGCTTGAAAGCTTGCGGCAACAGGAGATCCTAGGTCTATTTCTCTTGAAATTATTGTCCCATCAACAGGTGCTATAATTTTTGTGTAACCGAGGTTTGTCATTGCTGTTTTTAAAGAAGCTTGGTATTGTTTAATTTGAGCTCTTGCAGCACTGATTTGTGCAAGGTCAGATTTGTATGTGCTGTATTTTTCGTCAAGTTCACTTTTTGCGACAAAGTTTTTTGCATAAAGATTTTTATATCTAATGTATTGTTGTCTGTCAAAGTCTGCAACTGCTTGCAATTTCGCAACATTTGCCTGTGCATTATTAATTTGTGCCTGATTTTGTTGAACTGTTGCTTCAAAGTTTGCAGGGTCAATTTGTGCTAAGATTTGTCCTTTTTTTACAACATCATTGTAGTCAACGTAAATTTCTTTTATCAAACCAGATACTGTTGAACCTACGCTTACTGTATTTACAGGGTTGATAGTCCCTGAAGCTTCTACAAATTCTGTTATTGTGCAGCGTTTAATCGCTTTTGTTTGGTAATTTACCCTTTTACTGTTTGTAATTCCTATAATGCTTGCAGCTAAAACTGCAATTATAACTGTTCCTGTAATAATGTGTCTTTTTTTTATGTTTCTTATATTTTTTACATAATCATTATAAAGCATTATTTGTCCTCTATTGATGTTGTAACTTCTTGCGGTAAAGCGATTGCTCTTTCTAAATTCGCTCTTGCTACGTTATAATTATACACTGTTTGTACATATGATACTTGTGCGTTATTATAATTTACTTTTGCATCCTGGAGTTGAATATAATCTCCTAACCCCACAGAATATCTGCCGTCAGCAAGTTCAAAGTTTTCTAATGTTTGTTTCACTTTTACTGCTAAAAGCGGTATTTGTTTTTCTAACTGCATCATTGTAATATAAAGATTTTGAACTTCAAAGTAGATATCTTGTTTTGCTTGATCTATTTCTGTTTGAGCTAAATCTACCTGAATTTTAGCATTATCAATTTTATGTTTTTGACCTTTTATATTAACATTAGTTGATAAATTAACACCTACATTGAATGAATTTGTGTTGTATTGATCTCTGTAACCGTATCCTGCTGTTGCGGAAATTTCAGGTAAATATTCTCTTTTTGTGTATTTAAGTGATTCTTGCATCGCTTTTAGAGTAGCATTATATGCTTTCAAGTCAGGTCTGTTTGTGTATGCAAAATTTACAGCTTCCTCAAATGTATATGGGAACGGTTGAAATTTGTAATTATCAAGTACATTAATTTTTTCAACTTGTGATGTCAAGAATGCATCCCCGACAGCTTTTGGCGGTTTGCTTAAATCTTTTCTCTCATCAATTTTTTCTAAATTAACAGGAACGTAGTTGTTTTGAAAATTGAAAGTTTCTGTGTTTTCGATTTCATATTCCGGTGCGAACGCAATATACATTGCATTATTAAGTTGAACCAACGCATTTTTATATGCTTTTTCTGATTCAACAAGGGTAATTTTTGAATCACTTAAATATACTTCAGCATTAACTAAATCAATTTTAGATCGAATTCCTTCATCAAAGTAAGCTTTTGTTCTTTGGTAGTTTCTTTCATTAATCTGAACATTAGCTCTGTTTACATCAAGAGTTGCTTTTGCGGCTAAAACTCCGTAATAGTTTGTTTTAACCCCAAATATTGTTTGTAAAACAGTATCTTCAAATTCGTAAAGAGCTGCAAGTCTGTCAAAATTATACATTCTGATATTTGCATTTGTTTTTCCAAAATTCCAGATAAGCTGATTTATATTAGCTTCTGCAGAATAAATCCCTGAATTTGTAGATCGTCTGTTATTTTGGTTGTCGGTAAAATTATATCCTGTGCCTATCCCTAAAGTCGGGAAGTATTCGGATTTTGCAATTCCTAAATTTCCTTTAGCAAGTCCGTAATTGTAGCGGGATTTTTTTATTAACGGACTGTTATGGAGTGCGATTTCAATACAATCTTTAATATTTAAAACAGCATTTTTTTCAACGCTCATCTGCTCGATTGCAGAAACTGACAAAATACTACACGACATACATATTATTAAGGCTATAACCTTTATATTGAATTTCAAGTTTAAAATCCTCGTTACAATATTGTAACGATTAAACCATGAATTTTGTTCATTTTAATCATTTATGAATATGAAATATGTAGCAATTTTTGTGAGTCAAATGTTTTATATAAAATATAGGGAATTTGTGTAAAAGGGGTAATATGAAAATTTCTGAGATTGGTAGATTGGTAAATATGTGTCAAAAGGCTTCCAAAATAAAGCCTGCAGTTGATAAATCTTTGGTAAAAACAAAAGATTTATTTTGTCATCAGTATTGGGCTGATGCCAGAAAAGAAGGGGTTATATTTCAATCTAACAAAGAGAGTGTTTCTTTGCATGGTCAATTGCATGGAATAAATCATCATTTTATATTAAGTCCTTATCCTAAACAAATGGATATGAAGTTTATGAACACAGGTCTTACTCCAAGGGAAATGATAAGTATTTCAGATACTGAATTTAAAACATTAAAACCTTTGGAACAAAAGCTTAATGTGTACAGGTGTATTGGAGAAAAACCCGATTTCTTTTCAGAATATCCTCTTTATTTGAAACGATTAGGTATAAAAAAAGGTGATGTTATTGATATGAAAGAATATGCATATGCAACATCTGATATTTCTTATGCAAAAGTTTATATGCCGAATAATCGAGGAGTGTTATATGAAATAGAAGTTCCTAAAGGTGCAAAAGTTTCAAGAACAGGAATAATTGGGGATCAAGATGAAATAGTCTTTCCAAGAAGCTCAAAATTTGAATGTGTCGATGT
>USJT01000177.1 GCA_900555175.1 uncultured bacterium | reverse complement strand
ATTGTTCTACTTTTATAAATGCAAAAACATTTGTTGAGGATTTGTTCAGTAAGGATGAAAAAAAAGTTGTTCTTGAAGATTATGTATATGGTCATGAATTTACTTTTTATGCCGTAACTGACGGTTATAGTGCTTTACCATTGATGACTGTTGCAAACTACAAGTTTATGGAAAATGGAAACGGCGGTATATTAACATCAGGTACAGGTGCTTTTGCTCCTGATTATAAGGTTTCAAGAGATATTGAAAATTCTATTATGAATGATGTAGTGATTAAAGTTCTTCAAGCTCTTGAAAGAAAGGGAACTCCTTATCTTGGAATTTTAGGTATGGATTGTGTTTTGATGCCTGACGGGCAATATGTTGTTTTGAATTTTAAACCATTTTTAAGTGATCATGATGCTGATGCTGTTTTAAATTTGGTTGATGAAAATTTATTGAACTTATTTGCAGCATGTGCAGTCGGCTCTTTTGCAGATGACTATGAAAAGTTAAATGTGTCTGATAATTCATCTGTTTCTTGTGTTGTTTCATCAAGACAGGAAGGCAAGGTTATAAACGGGCTTGATCTTGTTGATTCCGATATCGCACATTTTGGAGTTACACAAAACAAATATCTTGAATATGAAACAATCAAGGGTAAGAATTTTGTTTTGACAAGAACTGCTAAAACTCTATCGCGTGCTCGCAAACATCTTTATGAAGATATAGAAGTTATAAAATTTGACGGTAAAAAGTACCGTAATGATATTTGTGAGCAGGTTGAAAATTTTTAAATCTTCATTATATATGAAGATATGAAAAACTATTATTCAATTCTTGGAGTTACACCTGACAGTTCTGATGCAGAAATTAAATCTGCATATAGAAAGCTTGCACGAAAATTTCATCCTGATGTTAATCCTTATGGCACTGAGCAATTCAAAAATATAACTGAGGCCTATGAGGTTTTATCTGATGCAAAAAAAAGAATGCAGTATGATACAATAAACGGATTTTTCAAGTCTTATAAAAAAGAAGAAAAACAACATACATCTTCTCAAAAAGCGCAAAATGAATATAAAAAGAATGCATCTTCTCAAAGCAATCCTTCTAATCAGAAGATGTCAAAAGAAGATTTTTCAAAAAAAATAAATGAAATTTTTGATGAATTTACAACAAAGTCAAAGCAAAAGAAAGCAAAAGAAACTCCAAGACGCG
The DNA here is from genome assembly GCA_900555175.1 of uncultured bacterium. GTDB lineage: Bacteria > Cyanobacteriota > Vampirovibrionia > Gastranaerophilales > Gastranaerophilaceae > Stercorousia. The sequence goes on along the minus strand of USJT01000177.1, from coordinate 2,376 downwards.
GAGCAGATTTGTATGAAGATGTTTCAATAACCGTAAAAGAAGCAATAAATGGCACAGAACGGGTTATAAATGTTGTTCGTACATCAGAATGTCCAAGATGTAAGGGACGGAAATTTATAAATGGTGCAATGTGTCTTGAATGTCATGGCAGTGGCGAAAAAACTGAGCATAAAAAAATTACCGTTAAAATTCCTAAAAATGTTAAAAACGGTACAAAGTTACGTATCCAAACTGAAGGAGAACCTGGTAAATTTGGCGGTAAAAACGGTGATTTATTTATAAAAATTAAAATTGAACCTAATAATAGAATTTCATTTGATGGTAATAATATAATTTATAATATTCCAATCACTCCTTACGAGGCTGCTTTAGGCGGTAAAATTACGATCCCGTCTTTTGATGCTCGTTTAAGTTTAAAAATTCCTCCAATGACTCATTCAGAGCAAAAGTTTCGTCTTGCAGGTCAAGGTTTGAAACATAACGGTAAATCAGGAGATATGATAGTTATTGTGCATATTGAAATTCCTTGTTCTTTGTCGGATGATGAAATAAGACTTTATGAAAAGTTAAAAAAGATATCATCGCACAATAATATTAGAGAGAATTTATTAAATGAATAGTGTAAAAATTAAAGAAATATTTGAATCAATTCAAGGTGAAGGCCCTTATGTAGGCTATAAACAGCTTTTTATCAGATTTTGTAATTGTAATTTGAAATGCAATTATTGTGATACGGAATTTTCTCCCAGCGGTTCATTTGAGGAATATAATCCTTGTGATTTAGCAAATAAAGTTAATTTTTGTGATAAAATCCATTCTGTTTCATTAACAGGTGGTGAACCCTTGTTGTCTGTTGAATTTTTAAAGGATTTTCTGCCGCTTGTAAATAAGAAAATTTATCTTGAGACAAATGCGACTTTAGCTGATAAATTTTTGGAAGTTAAACCTTTTATTGATATCGTTTCTGCTGATATAAAGCTAGAAAGTGCTACAGGAATAAAGAATTCATACAAATTCCATGATGAATTTTTCAAAAATTGTTCTGGCGTTGAAACATTTGCCAAAATTGTTTTTAATTCAAAAATTACAGACTTTGAAATTGAAAAATGCTGTGAATTAGGCAAAAAATATGCTATCCCACTTGTTTTACAGCCTGAGATGATTGGAGATAATATGTCTGTTAATAAAGATTTTGCAGCAGAAATTTTAGATAAATTCGTTGCGAAATACGATAATGTTCGCTTAATTCCTCAAGTTCATAAGTTTTTAGATATTAGGTAAAAAACGGGTTCTTTTTCTTATTAATGTTTGAATTTGAAAATAGGTTTGAGTAATTTGTTTGGAATAAGCCAAATGTTGTTTCATTCGCATTTTTTTGATTATCTTTAGGAGAATCTTTTATGAAATCTTCGCTGAGCTTATCGATTTCTCCTGTTTCAGTATATTTAATAACGCTTGTTATTATTTTTGAAATTTTATCATCTTGTTCGTTATCTTTGGTGGCTATTTGTTTTGACGCATCAGCTTTTGGATCGTCTGTATCTGAGATTTCATCTTTGCTAATGTTAGCAGGCTCTAATAATTGTTTTTCAATTTTATCCATATCTATTGTTTCTAATAATTTAGCTTGCTTTTCATCGTTAAGATTTAAAAATTTAGAATTAAGTTGTACTGCTTTTTGCATACGTTGTACATATATTACAATTTCTTGTTTCTTTTGACTTATTTCTTGTTCAAGTTCTTTTACCTTTGCTTCTACTTCTGATGTTGTTTTGCAGCCTGAACATTTCTCATTAACAGAATCTATTAATTGATTAAGATTCTTGCCAAGTGTTTCTATATTATTTTTTAATTGGGTACCTACTCTGCTTAAGTTCGGAATATTTGAATCTGATAATATCTGTTCTGCTTTTTTGGCTTCTTTGTTTTCTGTTGCAATAGAGTATTGGGATGAAAGTCGGGTTGTTTCCTCATTTATTTTTTTGGCTAACATCTTGATTTTCTTTCGTTGTACTATTTGTTTTATTTTGCGTCCAAATAGACTCATTGCCGGAACTTTTTTCTGTTTTGGTAGTTCCTGATGAGTTTATGCCGGTTGTATTTATTTTGTCTATTCCGAAATAATTTGTGATTTCCATATATATATAAAGTATATATTTACAAGTTTTTTTTCATTAATAATTTAAAGCGTTTGCAAATCTTAATATTTTGAATTATACTTTTTATAAAGTGAGGTAAGTATGTCTGTAAAAAGAGTTTTACAATATGGAGAAAAAACTTTAAGAGAGCCTTCTAAGGAAGTTCATAAGGTTTCTAAAAAAATTCAAGATCTTGTTCAAGATTTGTTAGATACAATGTATGCCAAAAATGGTGTAG
>USJT01000176.1 GCA_900555175.1 uncultured bacterium | reverse complement strand
TTTCGCAGGTATCGGAGGTGCATCAAAAGCAGGGATTTTAATAAAAGGTGCATGTTATCTTGAAGGACTTGCAAAACCTGACTCAGTTGTATTTGATAAAACCGGAACTTTAACAAAAGGAATATTTAAGGTAACAGAGCTTCACCCAATAGATACAACCGATGAAAAACTTCTTGAAGTTTGTGCAAAAGCTGAAAATTATTCAAGCCACCCAATTGCAATGTCTTTGAAACAAGCTTATTCAAAAGAAATTGATGAAACATCCGTAAAAAATATTGAAGAAATTGCAGGAAAAGGCGTAAAAGCAGAGATAGACGGAGAAGAAATTCTTGCAGGAAATGCAAGCCTTATGGATATGTTTGACATCGAATACACAAAAGCTCAAACATCAGGCACAATAGTTTATGCAGCAAGAAACAAAAAATTCATCGGCTATATAGTAATTTCTGATGAGATAAAAGAAGATTCAAAATCAGCAATTACCGAATTAAATAAAATTGCAAAACAAACAGTAATGCTGACAGGCGATGCCAAATCAACAGCAGAACATGTTGCCCAAGAACTTGGTGTAAAAAAAGTATTTTCAGAACTTTTACCTGCTCAAAAAGTTGAAGAATTAGAAAAACTTATAGAAAACAAAGACAAAAACAAAAGCATAATTTTTGTAGGTGACGGAATAAACGATGCACCTGTCTTAACAAGAGCCGATATCGGTATTGCTATGGGCGGTTTAGGTTCAGATGCGGCAATTGAAGCTGCTGATGCGGTTATTATGGATGACAAACCATCTAAAATTACAAAAGCAATACTCATCGCCCAAAAGACAATGAGTATCGTAAAACAAAATATAATTTTTGCACTCGGCATCAAAGCATTATTCTTAATTCTCGGCGCATTTGGAATTATCACAATGTGGGGAGCTGTATTTGCAGACACCGGAGTTGCACTACTTGCAGTATTAAATTCTTTAAGAGCCTTAAAAGCTTAGCGGATAAAATTTGTATAAATTCTATCTTCCCCTATCGGGCGATTAATTCCTGCATTTTTTCCTGCTTCAATACATTTTAAAATCCAAGCCATATTATTTCCTAAAGTACGCATTATCTGCATTCCTTCTAAATCTTGTTTAGCCTGTTCAGCAGAATTTTGCGCACCATGAACCATTGGCCAATAACAAGAAGATACAACAGGCATATTGCAGATTGTAAAATGTTTTGTAATTACATCTAAAGAAGCAGTAGTTCCGGCACGTCTTGCAGAAACAATTGCAGCAGCAGGTTTAAATGCAAAATTTGAATTTCCCGCATAAAAAACTCTATCCATAAATGATAATAATCTTCCACTTGGGTGAGCATAATATACAGGGGAACCGAAAACAAATCCGTCTGCATCTTTTGCTTTTTCAATAACTTCATTTACAATATCATCTTTAAAAACGCATTTCCCGCCAAGTTTTCGACAACCGCCGCATCCGATACAATCTCTTATCGGATTTTTTCCAACTTGTATAATTTCTGTTTCAATACCGTTTTTTTGTAATGTTGATGCAACTTCATTTACCGCTGTATAATTACAACCATGTTCATTTGACCTTCCGTTAAAAAATAAAACTTTCATAATAAATCCCCCTTATTTATAATTTAAGAAAAACAATTTATATATTTTATGGTAACATAAAATGTGTAATTAATAACAACAAAATTTATTTACGTTTTTTGTATAAATATACCAACAGTAACAGGAGTTAAAAAATTTCATGCAAATCAGCAAAGTAAGTTCCAATTTAGCATTTGGACGCTCTCTTAGGGAAAATGAAATCGATGAATATACAAAAACTCTAAAAGAAGCAAAACAAATTACGGGGCAAACAGGCAAATCCGCTTTTATAATTCCTTTAACAAGCCTTCCTGTCTCTGAAGCCAACGACACAGGCATAGGACATCTGACCTCAAAAGAAGGGATCAATTTTATAGATTACATGCACACATACCTTGGCTTTAATATTGTAAAAGATCTTCCATCAGGTCAAATTAATAAATACAAAGATTTTTTCTGCAGCTATGAAGCATCGGCACTGGCACTCGGAGATCAAAATATTGACCCGTCACTTTTGACACAAGACAAATACAATAACCTCCTAACCAAAGATGAATATCAAGAAATAGTAAAAGCAAATACCAAAAGCGATAAAAAAGATTTTATAAACTGCGAAAACACAATGGAAAGCGGCAGCACTCAAGACAAAATTTTGAAAAAAGCTCACGAAAGATTTAAAAATCTTGATGAAAACGCACCACTTAAACAAAAATACAATAAGTTTATAAAAGATAATGAATTCTGGCTAAATTTTCCAAGAGAAAAAGAACCTGATCAGGAATTTTTTAAATTTAAACAATTCATTGCAGAAGAACATCTTGCAGAAGGCAAAAAACTACTTAATGACAGGGGCATAAAATTATGCGGAGATTGTCCTATCAATTTTACAACCGATGAGGTTAATGCTTTTCCAAAAGCGTTTAAAAAAGGTTACAACACAGGGCTTCCATCCTGGGGGATTCCAACACTTGATTATGACACAATTTTAGATGAATCAAGCGATGCTTATAAACTTTTTAAAACAAAAGTTCAACTTATGGCAAGACGCTATGATGTAATAAGATTTGATGTCGGCTGGAATTATATCACGCCTGTAATGACACCTCAAGGAGAAACCGACAAAGTTTTTGAACACAATAAAAAGCCCCTTGAAAATCGACTTGTAGATAATATTGACAAATGGGTAAAAGAAGTAAAAGGCGAAGATTTTGACCTTAAAAATCTGATTTATGAAACAGAAGCAGGGTCTGAAGAATTTTCTCCGTTTAAGCCATATTCAAATGAACTTATTGAACCTTTAAAAAACAGAGTAAAATCCTATTCAACAGTTTATATGAATAACAATTGGGGAAGCAATGATGCGTTCAGCAATCAATTCAAATGGGATAGAGATACATTCTCAATAGGTCCCGGCAATCACGATCATCAACCGCTAAAACAAATTGCTAAAGGAATTCCTGATTATGCAGCAAACAACCAAAACCACAAACCTGATTCAATTGAGGCACTATCAAGAATTCTAAAAATTTCACCTAAAGATTTAGATGATCCTGCAACCTATTCAAAAGCAAAATTCGCAGAAATTATGAGCGCAAAAAATATTCATTATTTCTTTATGGATGTACTCGGGAAAGAAGAAAGATACAATGAACATAACCCAACATCAAAAACAAATTTCAGAAGACGTGTAAGCACGGATTACAAAACAGTATATCAAAATTCACTCCATGAAGGTTTCGGATTTAATATAATGGATGCATTGGAAAAAGTCTTTAAAGCCAAAGGTTACGATAAATCAAACCCTGATTTATATTCAAAAATTGTAAAATTTAGAGATATCCTTGTTGAAAAAGAACCTGAAGCTATAAAAACAACCAACAATATTAATAATAATGTTTCAAGTATCACAAAATCAGAAAAAAATTCTTCAAAATCTTCAAAAATTCTATGGTTTGGTGCAGCTCTAACTGCTGTCGCAGGTGGAATT
>USJT01000175.1 GCA_900555175.1 uncultured bacterium | reverse complement strand
TATTTTGTGTATGAGCACCGTATACAATAAATTCATCTTGATTAAGTTTATTTAAAAATGTGTTGTATGATGCAAAATCGTGTTGCAGAGTAAGAGGTGCAAACAGTATGAAATTCTGAGCAATTTCTTTAAGCTCTTGAACATATTTGAATGCGTGAGAGCATACAATTGTTGTATAAACATTTGTTCTTTCAATAAGCTTTTTCAATAATTTTTTATCAGCATTATCATTGTCAATTTTGATAAATGAATAAATAGTTTGCTTGATTGAATTCATTGTATCGCAAATATAAGAAATCACTTCTTTTTGAAGTATTGGCGGAACATTTGAAATATCAATTACAACATTATCATTTTTTTCTATTGCTATGCTTAAATTAAGAATATCTTTTAATGTTTCTGCAAAAACGTTGAGTTCTTTATATTTAAGTAATTTATTTTTCAATAGAATAAGCTGTGTTATTTGAGTTTCGCGATATTGTTGATCAACAACATTTAAAAATGTTTCAAACGGAAGGTATTTTTCCGGTAATGTTTTTGTATATTCTTGAACTTCAATAAAGATATCTTGAATTATTGCTTTACTTGTTGCATCAACATCTTCAAGATCATTATCATAAATGAAGTTGATTGTATCATAATTAAGTGGAAGTTTAAAATCTTTACCGAATACAATTTTTTGTTCGGAATCAAAAAGTCCGTCAGTGTCGATAATTACAGACTTTTTATCTGTTTGTTTAATAATGTTACTTAATAAAATGTTTGAATTTTCAACGTTATTAGAGCATACAAGAAGATTATTTTCTAAGATTGAATTATCAACTTTTAACGGAATATTTTGTTGAGCCAGTTGTCCAAGTAAAATAGGGTTTTCAACAGGTATAATGTCAAGAAGTTCTTTTGAAGGTAAAACAGAAACGGTAGCTTTTAGTGACGGAATAGTTCCGTTATAATTTTTTAGGATTCCTTCTTCGTTAAATGTGAATATAAGTTTGACGATTGCAAAGTTGGATTTCGCGTCAGCTTTAATGTTGACAACTTGTGCAACGTATGGGGTATTTGAATCCTCAATTATAACAAATCCTGATAAAGCAAGATTATCCGCTACATCATACTCTATTTTTACTAAATTGTTCTTAATTTCCAATACCTTCATTTAAACTTCCTCACCTTGTAATTAATCTTACCATAAACATGCTAATTTTGTAATATATCTTGAAGTTTATTGTAAATTTCTATTGTTAATAAGCAAATTTTCAGATCTCTTTTGACAAGGCTCTTGATTGTTTCTTTGTAACAGCGTAATAATGCTTTGTTCAAGCCGTTTTCTTCCTCTAAAAGAGCTCTTATTTGTTCCGAATACTCTTTATCTCTGGTGTTTTGCTCAATTTTGTCAGCTAAAAATATTATTTTTTCAAAATCTGTCATATCAAGTTTGCCGAGTGTGTGCCATCTTATTGCTGATAGAACCTCTTTGTCTGTTACATTAAATTCTGTTTCTGCAATAAATGCACTTACCGGTGCGTGTAATGTTTTGTAATTTAGCATTTCACATTCTTCAACTTGTAAATTTTTGTGAATTATTTCTAATAGCTTTTCATTAGAAAAACATTTTGCACAATCGTGTAACAGACCTGCAAGATATGCTTTTTCTTCGTTTAAACCATATTTCCCAGCTAATTCTTTTGCACAATCTGCTGTCCCGAGTGTGTGGATGTATCTTTTTTCATTAAGATTATTTTTCAGCCATTCTTTTATTTTTGTATAGTCCATTTTTGTATATATATTCCTCTACTTCTTTGGTTACAAGGTTGTTAATCGGTTTTCCTTCAGCTATTCTTTCTCTAAGGTTAGTTGATGAAATGTCTGTAAAAGGCATTTGAGCTATTTCAAAGTTGTAGCCCTTTTCTTTTAAATAATCCAGATTAACAGTTTCATTTTCTCTTATAAAAACTATAAAATCAACCAGATTTTTGAGTTTGTCACTCTCATACCAGCTTTCTATTTTTGTAAAAGCATCTGTTCCTATTATAAAATGAATTTTCCCGTCAACATTATATTTTTTGTAAAGCTCTAGTGCTGTAAGATATGAGTATGATTTACCCTCTCTTTGGTATTCAATATCTGATATTTCAAATTTCGGGTTATTTTTTATAGCAAGTTTAACCATATTATATCTATGTGCACACATTGAAGTGTCATAATCCTTGTGTGGCGGCTTATATGCAGGAATAAAGATTATCTTGTCAAACCCGAAATTATCAATAACATATTGAGCCATTTTTAGGTGTGCTCTATGAATCGGGTTAAATGTCCCGGAAAAAATACATAGTTTCATAGCCCGATTATATCATAAATTTGCATAATAAAAAGCAGAACCGAAGTTCTGCTGATAAAAATTTGTAGGGGAAAAATTAATTGGAGTTAAAATGTTAGATTAAGTGTAAAGCTTGTTTATTTGCCATTGCGATGAAATTCATCTGTGCAAAAAGTAAGTCTGAACGATCTTCAAAAGGCTGATTATTGTTGACTGTAACTTGATTTTCATAAATGTTTTTTAATTTATCATCAATCTTTTTTAAATTTGCAACTGCCATTTTTATGCCTCTCAATCTTCTTATTTATCGCTTGTGTATATATAAAGTATATACACATTTTAAAATTTCACAAACAGCTTAATTCGTTACATTTCTTTACAATTAATTTATAAAAGCAATATTTGAATATGTTTTGTTTTTATATTTATATAGGGGAAAATAGGAAAATTATGCTCGATAACAATTATCTAAATAATCAACAGATACCTCAATTTCAGGCGGCTAACTCTCAAACTCAAGCACCTCAGCAAGGACAGCAGCATGTTACGATGCAGGCTGTTAATCCTGAATTATTAAAGCAAAATGTTCAGGATAGCTATGTCGCAAACAGATTAACTGAAAATTCTGATGATCCGAAAGCTATGCTATATACAGGTGCTTTGGCTGTACCGACTTGGTTTGCAATTTCTAAAGGTATGGATTATTATGCAAAAAAATCTCGTGGAGATTTTGAAGATACTGTTCATCATAAAATCGGGCAATTTGGCGATGATATTACAAGTCGTGTAAAAAATAGTAGTTTTGGAAAAACAGGTTTTGCTCACTCTATAAACGATGGATTTAAAAATTTTAAGGGCTTTTTAAAGAAAAATCTTGTTGATAGATTTAAAATAACTCGTGCATTTGCTTATACCTCGTCAAAACCGGAACTTGATATGGTAAAAGGTCAGGCAAACGGAATGACAGGTATGGTGTTATTTGACTATCCTCAACAGGTTGAACAGTTTGTAAAACCTCTTAAATATATTGAAGATTTGGATTGTTACGGTGCATCTAAAAACGATATATCAAAATGGAAAAGTTTATTAGATAAAGCTCAAACTTCTCAAGCAAAAGCTGATATTATGCAACGTGCAGAGTTAGAAACAATTTTGCAAAATTCAAGATTAAAAAGAACTCCTGCACAAATCGCAAAAGAAATATCTGATTTTAAAGCTTTAACACCTGAAGCTAAAACTTTGAAATTAAAAGATTTAAAAGCCTTTGAATGGGGTTATAAAGACT
>USJT01000174.1 GCA_900555175.1 uncultured bacterium | reverse complement strand
CGAAAAACCAAATAAAATAAGGAATTTAAGGGAAAAGGTAATTCTTTTACAAAAAAATTGCAATTTTAAACATGGATTTACGTTAGCAGAAGTATTAATTACACTGGGGATTATTGGAATAGTTGCTGCATTAACTTTGCCAAGCTTAATAACAAATTACAAAAGACAAGAAGCAAGTGCTAGATTAAAAAAATTTAATTCAATGATGGGACAAGCACTAATCTTATCAGTTAACGAAAACGGAGATGTAAATGAATGGGATACATCATTACCACCTGATACATTTGCTCAAACATATTTTGGGAAATACATAAAAACATTATCAATAGAAAAAAAAGGAAATACTGCTATTATGTATTTTCCTGATGGGACAAGTATGTCAATGACAAAAGGTAGATGTATGGATTGCAATTTTGACATAAATGGAACAAAAAATCCAAACATAGAAGGACGTGATCAATTTACATTTTTAGCATGTGATAAAACAATAACAGAATGGTGTCCAAATAAAGGCTGGTGCACTTACAGATCAGATAATAATTTATCAAGAGGGAAAGCTATGGAAAACTGTAAAAGTGACCCTTACTACTGTTCATACTTATTAGAACTGGACAATTGGGAATTTAAAAGTGATTATCCATACAGATTATAGATTATTAAATCGTAAAAAATTCCAAAAAATCATTATTCATAAGCCCCGGAACTTCTTTACGGTCCAAATATAACCATACAAGAGGATCCTCAATACTCATGGTTTCATAATCTTTATCAATAACAGCATCAAAATCAATAGATTTTGATGCTTGATTTTCTACCTGTAAAAAATTATCGATATCACTCATAATCAAATCCTCATTATTTACTATATAAATAATGATTTTTTAATAAAAGTCAACATCGATAATTTTAAATCAATTTATTATAATTTTCGTTATAAAAATCTCCAAAACTGTCATTCAAAATTGCTTCACGACATTTTTGAGAAAAATCAACAAGGAATTTTATATTATGAATAGACAATAATGTTGCAGCAGTCGATTCACCACATCTCCAAAGATGTCTGATATAAGCTCTTGAATGATTTTTACAAGCATAACAGTTGCAACCCTCAACCAAAGGTCTGTCATCATCATAATACTGTTTTGTTTTAATATTGGATTTTCCGTTCGGAGTAAAGAAAGATCCGTGTCTTGCATTTCTTGTCGGCAAAACACAATCAAACATATCAATTCCGCGTTTTATACCGTCCAACAAATCTTCCGCAGTACCAACCCCCATTAAATATCTCGGCTTGTTATTCGGCAACAACGGAGCTGTAAATTCAACAAAATGATTCATTATATCCTTTGTTTCACCTACACTAAGCCCGCCGATTGCATACCCGACAGCATCATAAGAAGATATAACAGCGGCACTTTCGCGTCTTAAGTCATCATAAAAAGCACCCTGAACAATCGGGAAAAGAGCCTGACGAGGATTTGTTTTAGCTTTAAAACATCTTTCAAGCCAACGATGAGTTCTCTCCATAGCTTTTTTAGCTGTATCATAATCACAAGGATAAGGCGCACACTGGTCAAACGCCATAATAATATCAGCACCGATATCCTGCTGAATTTCCATAGAAACTTCAGGGTTTATAAAATGTTTTTTACCATCTTTAGGATCTCTGAATTCAACACCATCTTCAGAAATTTTATTCAAATGGCTCAAAGAAAACACCTGAAATCCGCCTGAATCTGTCAAAACAGGTTTGTGCCAGTTCATCCATTCATGAATTCCGCCAAACTGTTTAATCAACTTATTACCTGCTCTCAAATACAAATGGTAAGAATTTGAAAGCATAATTTGAGCACCTGTATCAGCGATTTGATCAGATGTAAGAGTTTTAACAGCGGAATTAGTTCCGACAGGCATAAAAATCGGAGTTTTAATCATTCCGTGCGGAGTAGTCAAAATTCCGGCTCTTGCGCCTGTCTGCTTACATTCGTGAACTAATTCGTATTTAAAATATTCGTGAGCGTTATCTCGCATCAATATCCTCTGTAACAATTTCCATCATATTTTTGTAATCAGTGCAAAGTTCTTCAGGCTTGAAGTAGATGTTAATTTCTCTTTCTGCACTTTCTACACTGTCAGAACCGTGGATTGTATTGTATTCCTTAAGTTGAGCGTAATCTGCTCTGATAGAACCAACATCAGCTTCGCAAGGATCAGTTGCACCTAAAAGATGACGAATACCTTGAACAGCTTTATAGCCTTGGAATACCATAGCAATAATAGGACCACTTGTAATATATTTTACAAGACTTGGATAAAATGGTTTGTTAATATGTTCTTCATAATGTTTTGCAGCGATTTCTTCTGTAACTTGAAGCATCTTCATGCCGATAAGTTTATATCCTTTTTTTTCAAAACGGCTGATAATCTCACCTACACAACCTCTGATAACTCCGTCAGGCTTAATAGCCACAAATGTTCTTTCTTCTGTATGCATAATACCTCCATTCAAGTTTATTTTAGCATAAACATAAGCTATTTAACAGGTTCTAATTTTTTGATACTCTTCATCAACATAAATGACATAATTATACAAAGGATAATCGCCGCAGACGCAAGCCCAATCCAAAAACCTTTTAAATTCAAATGGTAATGAAAAGCTAAAGTGCAACCCACAGGGATAGAAATTAACCAATAAGCTATAAAATTAGAAAGCAAAACAACACCTGTTCTTTTTATACCTTTAAAAATACCTGCAAGCGATACCTGCAACCCGTCAAATACCTGAAATACAGATAAAATGTACAAAATAGGAACAGATATTTTAATAAGCTTAGCATCTTGAGAGAACAAGCCGACAAGAAAATGAGGGAAGCTTGAAAACACAAGAGCACTCAACATCATAAAACCTGTGCATATAACAATTCCGACAAAAGAATATCTTTTCAAATCCTTTATATTTCCTGCGCCGTTTGCAAACCCAACCTTAACCGCAATTGCATTTGAAACCGCAAACGGAACCATAAACGAAATTGTTGTCAATGTACACACCAAATTCTGAGCCGCCGCATAAACTCCGTCAACTCTGCCCATAAGTATCGCAATACTGTTAAAAGCAATAAATTCAACCATAACAGCACAAGATATCGGAATTCCTATTTTTATCAAACTCTTATAATACTCAAAATCCTTATGGTCTTTAAAATTCATCAGCTTAAAACAATATATCAAAAGAGCAAATCCCATAAAATATCTTATTATAAAACTTGCAACTGCCAAGCCCACAACCCCCATAGAAGGAATAGGCCCAAACCCAAATACCATTGCAAAACATAAGGCAATATTCAAAAACACAGCAATAGCCGTAATTAAATTTGGGACGACAACAATCTCAAAAGCCTGTAAAAATTCCTTTAACGCGGAATGTAAATATGCGCCGAAAGTTGCAAAAGCTGTAATAAACATATATTCCTTAATCATTGGCACCAACTTAGGTTCAAAATGCAAATAATCAATAACAGGAATAAATGCAAGCACTGCAAGCATAATTATAAAAGCCAAAAGCATTGCAAATCTGATTGTCGGATAAAAATATTTTTTTGCGCTTTTTCT
>USJT01000173.1 GCA_900555175.1 uncultured bacterium | reverse complement strand
AAAAAACTCTTGTCAGTGATACATATCCGTCATCACCTCTTAAAATATTTGTCCCGAATTTGAAAACGATACGTTTTGCATTAATGAATTCTTTTCTGTCCATAATTATATTATAGTACAAAGAAATTTAATCGATTTCAACTTCTTGATTTATTTCTACTTCATTTTTTTCATCAGATGCCGGAGCTTTGTTATCCTTGTATAACCAATACAGGTACATATCTACGAGCAGGAAGAAGGTATTTAACAGATATAACCAAAATACCCAGTCCATATCATCCAATACTTTATGCGCAATACCGCATACATAGCCTAATAATATTAACATTGAAAAGTGAATACTTTTACCATGTACACATTTACATTTATATGTTTTTAAAGCGGCAACAGGCCAGCTAATTCCGAAACATACCATCATTCCGGCTTCAAATACGCTCATTTTTCTCCTTTATGCTTTTACATTTATTGTTTTACTATTACTGTTGTTATTATTGTTATTTGCGGGTTTAGTTTCAAAGCCTAATCCTCTCATTAATGGGTGAAGGATGTAGTTGCTTAATTCTGATGCAATCCAGGCAAGACCTATGATTGTTCCTGTAAGGTTGCTTAATTCAATAGCTCCTTTTGCTGCAGGAAATTCAGGCGGTTTATCATCTTTTAACAGATGTTCTTTCAAGGTTAATTTATCATCTTCTGAGGATTTTAATGTATCTGAAATTTTTGATAAAAGTTTGTGACCTTGTCTGTCTTTTTTCTCCATTTTGGCAAGTTTCGCATAGTTAAGATATTCGGCAGCGTTTTTGAAAGCAGGCAGGTCTTTATCACCTTTTAGGATTTTTTGAGCTATTTTAAATCCGTATTTTTGGAATATCAAAGGAATCATTGTTAAGTAAATTCCAAGACATAATGCTTGATACAAACCTTCTTTAGTTGCCGCATATTTTCTTGTTTTGTCATCAACATTATGATCCATCATAATTGCAGCAGGTCTGCCTGTGGCTTTGAATAATGATTCTGTTGATACTGTGTATTTTGTGTTGTTTGCAAAGTTTACAAACTTTGGATTTAATAAAATTCCTGCTACTTTGTCAAGCATTATACACCTCCAATCTTCATTCCTGAATTATAGAAATTCTTGAAATGATAATATGGTGTTGTATAACCGTTGAAATTCGGCTGTTCTATATTTTTAACTTGAAGGGGCTTTGATTGTTGGGGCATCCTTTTTGTTTCTTTTTTATTATTATTAGGTAACAGGGCATTCATAAGAGGTTTGGTTGCCATGTTGCATATCGCAGGTATGACAAATAGCGCTGTGAGGCTTACGCTAATTAGTGACAGGGTAGATTTCATTTTTGGGAGTTCATTAAGGTGATTAGTTTTTTCTGCAATATGTTTTGCAAGTTTTGCAACTCCGGCATCGGTTATCAGATATGAACCGAATGCTACGGCTCCTGTTAAGCCCTCTCTGAATGCCGTTTCTGGAATTCTTTTCTTGTTTTTTGTCCATCATTGTGAATGTCGGACGCAATATCCCCTTTGATACGGCAATTGTTAAAGCTCCATAGAGAGCTTTATTATTCTTGCCTAAATTCATACATAAATTTTTAAATTGTTTTTGAAAAGGGGTAGTCATATTTTTCTCCAATTTTATTCTAAAACTTGAAAATGAGCTGTAAAATACATAAAATGTTATAATAATTATAAGTTTTTCTTATAATTTCTTAATTTTATGATACAATTTAACTATGAACTTGAACCAATTAAAATATATTGTTGCAATCGCAGATGAATTGAATATTTCGAAAGCTGCTCAAAAACTCTTTGTTTCTCAGCCTTCTCTAAGTCAATGTGTTCAAAATGTTGAGCGTGAACTTGGTACAAAAATTTTTGACAGAAGCACAACTCCTTTAAAGATTACTTATGCGGGAGAAGTTTTTATTAAATGGGCAAGAAAAACCTTAAATTCTACTGAGGAAATAAACAGAAAAATCGCTGATATTTCGGGGCTTAAAAATATTAAGCTTTCAATCGGAATTTCTCCTTATCGCAGTACATGTATTTTGCCGCCTGTTATTACGGAATTTAAAAAATTGTATCCTCAATGTTATATTGTTGTAGAAGAACATCCGACAACGATTTTGCATTCTATGATGGATGAAGGAAAAATTGATATTTTAATTGACACTCCGCATAATAATACTATTGATTATACGAGTATTCCGTTGATAAAAGAAAATATATTGCTTGATGTTCCTAAAGATTGGAATATAAAGGGAGATGAGGTTGAACTTTCTGAATTTGCGGATAAACCTTTTGTAATGCTTGCAAATGAGCAGCTATTGGGTAGAGTTTCAAGAGATTTGTGTTTGAAAAACGGATTTGAACCAAAAATTTCTTTGGAATGTCATACTGTTGAAACGGCTCATGCTTTTGTTGCAGAAGGATTAGGGGTATCTTTTGTGCCTGAACTTTTTGTAAAATATTGGAACAAAAAAGATACAAATTATTATAAAATTAAAAATTGCCAACCTGTTCGAGAATTTTGTGTAGTCTATGATAACAGAAAATATTTACCTTTAGCGGTTCAGGATTTTATAAAAGTATTAGACGATTTCTTGCACAGATAGTAATTTAGTAATATACTGGATGTATTATGAAAAATGTAAGACAAACAAATATTAATATCCATAGAGATAGCTGGGTTGAAATTAATTTAGAAAATATTGCATATAATATGCGTTCAATTAGAAAAAATACTCCTAAAGGAATTAAACTTTTAGCAGTTGTAAAAGCTGATGCATACGGGCATGGCTCCGTTATGCTTGCCCCGACACTCTTGGCATCAGGTGCTGATATGTTAGGAGTTGCTTCAATTGATGAAGGTGTTGATTTAAGACAGGCAAAAATTAATTGTGAGATCTTGGTATTAGGTGCTGTGCCTGTATGGGCTGGTTAAATTGCTGTTAAAGCCGATTTGACTATCGCAATTTTTTCAAAAGAACATTTATCCGCTTGTCGTCAGGCTTATGAACGAACAGGAATAAAACCGAAAGTTCATGTAAAACTTGATACTGGCATGAATAGAATTGGGGTGTCTGTTGATGATGCGGTTGAGTTTATTAAAGATGTAAGAAACGCTGATTATTTAGATTTTCGCGGAATATTTACCCATCTTGCAAACGCTGAAAATAGAGAAAAAACTCAAATTCAAATAGACAGATGGAATAAGGTTATTTCACAAGTTGATACTAAAGGTTTGCTTTTACATATTTTGAATACGGCAGGTGCAATGTGTTATGATGTTCCAAATTCAAATATGAGAAGAGCGGGAATTGCTCTATACGGGCTTTATCCTGATTTGCCGGAAGATGGTGTAGTGAAAAAGCCTGATTTAAAGCCTGTAATGTCTTTGAAAGCCAGAATTGTAAATATTCATGAAGCTAAAGACGGGGAAGGTATCAGTTATGGGCACACCTATACGGCACATGGAACAAGAAAAATTGCAACAGTTCCTTTAGGATATGCTGACGGTGTTCCTCGCGGACTTTCCAACAAAATCTCAGGAATTTTGAATGGCAAAGAAGTTCCGCAAGTCGGTAATATTACAATGGATCAGATGATGTTTG
>USJT01000172.1 GCA_900555175.1 uncultured bacterium | reverse complement strand
CATACCGCTATCATACATTTCAAAAGCTCTTTTGATATAAAAAGCATTCTTATCATCGATAATAATAGCTTTTGAGCCATCTTTATGAGTAATATTTTTATAGCCTACAGGTGCTTGATGAGGGTATTCACCTTGACTTGCCTTTTGCCGAAGTCCTGCCACTGTTCTAAAACCTATGATTTTCCTCTCATATTCAGCAAAACTCATACCGATATTACGCATTAAATCGCCCTCTAGCGTATCGACATTTGCTTCTGTTGCAGACAACAGTCTAATTCCTTTACGTTCAAACAGAGGTCTTAATACACCATGATAATCGTTTGTATTTCTTGAAATACGGTCTAATCTCCAAATAACAACAGCATTTATCTTGTGTTTCTTTTTACTGCAATATGCCATAAGCTCTTGAATTTCAGGTCTTTCAAGATTTTTAGCAGATTTACCCTCATCAACAAAAACTTTATCAACAAAATAACCGTTCTTTTCAGCAAATTCTATACAGACTTTCTTTTGATTTTCAATACTGAAACCATGTTTAGCCTGTTCTTCTGATGATACTCTTGCGTATATTACTGCCTTTTCCATATTCCTAACCTCTTTTAACTTATTTTATCCTATCTACGTTTAACTCGCTACATCTTCATGAAGTTTTGTATCATCGTAAATTTCTTTAATTGCATATACATAATCAACAAGCAGTTCAAAATCCCGCTCATCAGAAGATTGAGAGGTGTTTTTGAGTATATTTATCGTTATGCCGTCAGTTTTTAAAGAAATCATTTTATAAAATTTGTATAATTTTTTGTATTACAAAATTACAGCACACGAAAATACACCCCAAAGATAACGCAGAGTTACCTTTGAGGTGTAATTCGCAAGTAATTACATCTTATTACCTTTCGTTGAGTTGGCCAAATCCTGATATGTCATAATACCATGCTTACTAATACCGACAAAATCATCAAGGCCTGAAATATTAAAGCACATTGAACCGACAACTTTATTTCTGTCGTTGTCATATCTTACGCTATGATTATTGCCCCTGAAACGTTTATGATTTTTAGCGTATGCCAAAAATTTCTTTTCATCTATCTGCTTTGATTTATCATAGCTGTAATACTTATTTATAGCACTTAAAATTAAATCTTTATGGAATTTGATATGAGTTTCAGGGATACCAGCTACTTCGTCATCAACAATTTTAAAATGCTCGCCAAGTTGTAAAATTTCCATTTTAGTCAAGGTAATAATGCCGTCAAATACCTTTTCAACAGGGGTTTTGATACTTTCGTATTTTGCAATTTGCTGTTTAGCATATTCAATGATATTATCTTGCAGGCTATCAATACTAACACCTGCAATTTTAAGCAGTAATAATGTCCCTGTATATGCGTATGCAATATTGTTAATAACACGTTTCTGCGTGTCTTGAACGTTATTTTCAAGCATTTCAAAGGTTTGTTCATACAACTTAAGCACATCTTCTTTTGAAAATTTTAAGAATTCAGGCAGAATTAAAGAAAGTTCTTTGATATTATCGCCACCATCTTTGTCAACTTCATGATATTTAAATTTATCAGCCTTAAAAATTTTCCCGAAGATTTCGACAATATTCAGCCTATTAACAACTTCCTGCAAATCAGGTAAGGCTTCATTAGTTGAATATGCAAGCGGACTACACGTATGAATATATTCTACGCCCTTTCCATACGGCAACATTCTGGTACGGGGAATTCCTTTGTATGCTCCCTTGACTAAAGCAGTAAAATTGCTCGAATTAAGGGTCTCGCCTTTTACATCATCAGTACAGAGGTTCATTCCGTTATAATTAGAGCTGAAATATTCATTACTTTTGGCTGTAGAGCCGCCTGATGTTAATGCATCTCTTGATAATCCAAATATTGCAAGACCAACAGTAACAAGTGTTGACTTTCCAGTGCCTGTTTCCCCATAAAGAATTAAAGTAGGGCAACCGTAACGCTTAATGAATTCTTCATAATATACAGCCATAATCATATGCCCTAACACAATCAACGGCAATATAATATTGTCGCTCCAACATTCTATAAGATTAGTTATCAATGCATTGGCAATCTGTTTCCCAGTTTTTAAGCTTTTATCAAGTTTTGGCTGATAGTGTTCAGCCTCTGCAAGCTTGATATATAATTTCTCACCTATTTCTATGTAGCCATCTTCATCAGCCCATATAATTCCATTTGGTGTAGCAAGAGCATTTTTATACAATAAATCTCCGTTTGGAGTTACACCTGCATTTTTGTATATGATGACGTTTGCGGCTACTTTTGGTGATATATATTCAGCCACAAAAGCTTTAAATTCCGCTTCATTCATATTAACGACAAAATCATTTAATTGATTATTTATTGACGTTTGAAACTGTTTAAAATCTGTCTTTGAGTTCCCTGTAATCTCTACGTCTTTTTCAATTTTGCCGCTATGATTTTGAAGTGTAATAATATAATGTTTTAAAGGCTTCTTGCCACTTTTATCGTTAAAAATATAAGTGCATTCTTTAACAATAATGGCGATAAAATTACCTACTAACTTTATGTTCAGCTTGCCTTTTTTCTTTGAAATCAAAAACGTTTTATTCCACTGCTGATGCATAAACTTATTCTGATTTGGCAAATTGTAATCTTCAGCATTATCGTTTATGCTTGCCGAAGAAATAAAAGATAATGCGTCAAGCAGTTTTTTATAATCTTCATAGAAGTCAAAAATTGTCTTTTTACCCTGTTCAAGCGGATTTTTACCTGCTTGAACTTTATTTTTGCGTGCCGTATCTGACATAATTACACCAACCTTTCTGATACTGCTGAATGGCAGTCTTGACATACTTCCTGATAATTTGCTGATAAATATTTACAACTTTGGGAATGTCCGAATTGACGGGCATAATTGATTTTCTTCTGTGTTTCATCATAACTGTAGCTATGATAAGGCTCTGACAGCCTGTGAATCAGGTCATCAGAATCTTTGATTTGTGCAAGAACCGTAATCATAGAATGCCACATCGGTTCAGGCAAATCTTCTGCATTATCTCTGCAAAATCGTAAAAATGCACAATTATTAAACATTCTTTCAACGTTAATATTCGTGTAAACCTTACGTTCAGAGGTATTTGTAGATTTATAAACCGCTGCCTTTGTGATTTTAGCGTCTTTATTGATATAGTCTAGCCATGCTTGCGGCAAATCAGCTATGATAAACTTTCCGTTTTCATCGACACCGTCTATGATTTGATACTGCCTACCATTTATAACAGATGGTGCTATCATAATATAGCCGTTGTACTTGATATCACAGAATTTACCGATTTTTCCTCTAGGTGATACAATTCCTTTTGAAGAATAAATTAAGTGTCTGCCGTTACCGCTTGCAGTAGTCTGTGTTAAAGTGCGTGGGAGTTTTGCTCCTAATTCCTTTTCTAATACACGCAAATCTTCAATAGCAGTTGAATTTTCGTCATGATAATCAATATCAATAACTACAACATTTGATTTTTCACAAGCCATTGCAGCATTGTATCCTGCCTTCAGCATAGCTGTAACATCTTGAAGAAACAAAGCGTCTTTGAAGCCATTTGGCGTAGCAGGTATTTTTGAATTCCCCTTGCAAG
>USJT01000171.1 GCA_900555175.1 uncultured bacterium | reverse complement strand
AGTATTTTAGTGTTGAAAGTACAGGGTTTGGTGCAGTTTTTCCAAGACCGCAAAGTGAGCCGTCTTTTACTGCATGAGCCAATTCTTCCAATGTATCCAAATCCTTCATTTCACCTTTTCCGGCAACAATTTTTTCAAGGATTTTTAACATATTTTTAGTACCTTCACGACATGGTACGCATTTGCCGCAGCTTTCGTGTTGAGTGAAATTCATAAAGAATCTTGCAACTTCAACAATACAAGTTTTGTCACTCATTACAACAAGACCGCCTGAACCTACCATTGCGCCTGCTTTGGTTAGATTATCGTAATCCATTGGAATATCAAGATGTTCTTCTGTCAAGCAACCGCCTGAAGGACCGCCGATTTGAACTGCTTTAAATTTTTTGCCATCTCTCATTCCGCCGCCGATATCGAATACAATTTCTCTTAAAGTTGTACCCATCGGGACTTCAATAAGTCCTGTATTATTAACTTCACCTGTAAGAGCGAATGTTTTTGTACCTTTAGATGTTTCTGTTCCCATTTGAGCGAACCAGTCAGCACCTTTAAGCATAATAACAGGAACATTTGCAAGAGTTTCTACGTTATTTATTAATGTTGGTCTGCCAAACAAACCTTTGTTTGCTGGAAATGGAGGTTTTGGTCTTGGCATACCGCGTTCGCCTTCAATAGAAGCCATAAGGGCTGTTTCTTCACCGCAAACGAATGCTCCTGCACCTTCTTTGATATGAATTTCCAGTGAAAAATCACTTCCCATTATATTTTTGCCTAAGAAATGTCTTTCTTCTGCATCTTTTATGGCTTTTTTAAGACGTTTAATTGCAAGAGGATATTCTGCTCTTACATATATATAACCTTCATCTGCGCCTATTGCAAATGCTGCTATTGCCATACCTTCAAGAAGTTTGTGCGGATCGCCTTCCATAACGGATCTGTCCATAAATGCACCTGGGTCGCCTTCATCGCCGTTACATACAATATAGGATTTGCCGCCTCTATTTGCTGCTGTAAATCTCCATTTGCGACCTGTTGGGAAGCCGCCGCCTCCTCTTCCGCGTAAACCTGATTTTTCAATTGTTTCAATTACGCTTTCAGGATTGTTTTCTTCTAAAACCTTTGATAAAGCTTCATAACCTCTAACTGCTATTGCTTCATCAATACATTCAGCATCGATGTTTCCGCAATTAGCCAAGGCTGTTCTTGTTTGTTTTGCATAGAAATTAATGTTTTCATCGTTCAAAACGTGTTCATTAGTTTTTGGATCAACATATAACAATCTTTCAACAGGCTTGTTATTTTTGATGTGGCTTTCGTAAATTTCTTCAACATCGCTTTCTTTTACTTTTACGTAAGTTACGTGTTTGTCCGGAATTGCAACAAGAACACCTTGTTCGCAAAAACCATGGCAACCTGTCGGAACGATTGTCATTTTGTCGTAATCTGTCAGAGTTGATACATTAGCACCAAGTTCTCTAAATTTTTCAATAACCTTCATAGAACCGTTTGCCATGCATCCTGTTCCTGCACAAACTAAAACTCTAAGACCTTGATTTGATATTTGTTCTTGAGCTTTTTTTTGTTCATCTTGAATATTTATATTTAATGTTGTTTTTTCCATTAGTTTTCCCCTTTCATAATTGTATCTAATACTATTGTGATAGCATCAGAGGTCATTTGAGGATAAACTTTATCGTTTATTACAACTACCGGTGCAAGGCCGCAAGCTCCAAGACAGCTTACTGTTTCAAGTGAGAATAAGCCGTTTTCGCTTGTTAATTGACCTGCAGGTATATTTAATTTCGCTCTTATTGCATTAAGAACAGGCATTGAACCTCTAACGTGGCAAGCTGTTCCGTCACATACTTTAATTTCATATTTCCCTTTTGGTTCAAGAGAAAATTGGGCGTAAAATGTTGCAACGCCAAATACTGTTGCAGGGGATAAACCTTCCATCTTAGTTCCGATATAAATCATTGCATCTTCAGGGAGATATCGGAATACTTCCTGTACTTTTTGTAAAATCGCAATCAGGTTAGATTTTTTATAGTCATAAGAAGCCATAATCTCATCTAACTTAGATGTATCGATTTTATGAGGGTTTGTTACACTCATGTCGAACTCCTATTTATTCTATTGTCCTATTAACCCCGATTGTATAAATAAAATATCAGAAAAAGTAAAATAATATATACAATCTTAAAAAAATTATGCCACAACAACCTTTTTAAATCAAGCATTTAACATAAAAAAACACCATTAGTATTTATTTAATTAATTCCTAATGGTGTTTTATATATTTAGTTGTTTTATTTTTATTTGTTAGAAATTACTTTTTGGGTTAATTCTTCAACACTGCGATAAAGATTTCTCAAAAATGAATCAGATGTTTGTCTGTAACCGTTTTTAATGACTTCTAAATTATCATCTTTAAGATGAATCATTACACGTGTTTTTGCTACTTTGGGATATGTTTTATCTGTATTTACACTGATAATTTTGTTCTCAAATTTGCCATTCATAATATTTGTTACAACTACATTAATTTTGTCAGCCAAATAATTTTTTATAGTAGAAGGTGCACCTTCATCATTTTCTATTAATCTTTTGGCATCAAAAATGTCGACAGTAACACCTTTGGGTTGTACGTAATTTGCAATTACTTCTCTTGCGTCCATCATTTGCTTATAAGAATCTCCGTATGTATTTTGGTCATGAATTCTTATACTTTGATTTAATCTCGCAAGTTTGCTTTCTTTTAAATTTTTAATTCTTGCGGCTTTTAGCGAGTTAATAATTTTATGGATTTTCATTGTATTCTCCTTTTTGATTTCTAAAAACGCTAAAAATTTTTTTTGCTATAATTTAAAAATTTTAAATAATTTTGTTGCAATAATCTTTTATCGGGCAAATTTCGCACATAGGTTTTTGCGGTTTGCAAACATTTTGTCCATGAGTTACAAGAAGTGTATTAATATCTATCCAATATTTTTTCGGTAACTTTTCTCTTAGTGCAAATTCTGTTTCTTCGGGATTTTTTGTTTTTACATAGCCGATGCGGTTAAAGATTCTGTGAACATGAACATCCACACAGATTGCAGGTTCGTTAAAACCTCGAGCAATTGTTAGATTTGCCGTTTTTCTTCCGACTCCGTTAAATTTGCACAGTTCATCTATTGAATTTGGAACTTTTGAGTTGTATTTTTCAACAAGTTCTTTTGAAAGTTCAACAATTTGTTTTGCTTTGTTTGCGTAAAATCCTACAGGATAAATTGCTTTTTCAAGCTCTTTTACATCGCAATTTGCAAAGTCTTTTGGAGTTTTGCCAAGTTTTAGCATTCTCAAGGTTGCGGGATATGTTGTTTTATCATTTGTACGCAAGCTCAAAATGCAAGATATCAGAACAAGAAAAGGATCTTGAAAACTGTCCATTAACCCTACAAAATCGCTTTTGGGCTGGTCTGCTTTTTTCAATAATTCTACTATTTTATCAATATTTATTTTATTTTCTGTTTTCATATAACTAATTATATAATAAGTATGAAATTTGGTATCTGTATTGAATTTTATTTAATAATATTTTATAATATTTAAGTAGATAAATTAAAAAAAGGAGTAATTATGAAGAGATTTTCTGGAGTTGAGAACG
>USJT01000170.1 GCA_900555175.1 uncultured bacterium | reverse complement strand
TACAAATTTCAAATGCACCTGTTTTTTGACCTTCTATTCTGTATGGATTAACAGAATTTACGAGGGTAATCGGATAATTATCAGAGATTTTTCTTACCATTTCTAATGCTTCATCAAAATTACCTTGAATTGCAATAATTTCAGCACCATACATCATTGCCTGAGATAATTTTCCAAGTGCGATGTAACCGTCAGGAATTAGTACAAAAGTTCTCATGCCTGCCTTTGCACCGTAAGCTGCAGCTGAGGCTGAGGTATTCCCTGTTGAGGCACAAATTATTGCATCGGAACCTGCTTCTTTAGCTTTTGAAACAGCCATTGTCATGCCACGGTCTTTAAAACTGCCTGTCGGGTTGCAGCCTTCAAATTTCAAATAAATTTCTGCATCAAGCCCGATTTTTTTAGCCAAATTGTCAGCCTTAATTAAAGGTGTATTACCTTCATTTAAAGTTATAACCGGAGTTTTCTCAGTAACCGGCAGATATTCTCTGAATGTATTTATTAAACCCTGATAGTACATACTTCCCCCTTTGTCTTTAAGGAAATATTACTATAAAAAACAATAGAAATAAAGTTTTTTAATTTATTTTACGATAATTTTATTTTAGTATTTTATATCTACATTAACAACCTTATCAGGATTTTTCAAAATATTATTTAATTCTCTTGCAATCTCTTCCGCTTCGTATTTATCATCAGAACTTGCTAAGAAAAATTTTTGTCTTTCACCGTTTTTTGTTGTCGAATAAATATTATATTTTAAAAGTTGTCTTCTGTTAATACGAGCCTGATCTGAAGAACTTGCGTTAAAATATTTCCACAAATGGAAAATATCAACTGAACTTGAAACATAAAAATTGCTTATTGTATTTAAATTAACACTTTTTTCTTTTATAGTATGTCCGAAAATATTTTGTTCCGTAATTTTGCATACCGAATATGATGAACATACCAAATTGGATTTAAAAACACTATAATTACAAAATAACAGTATAACTATCGGAATAAGTACCATAATAAATATTTGAGTAGCTGTTAATTTTTGTTTATTTTCAGGCATTTTGTCCATCTTATAAATTATTTTTACACTTGAACTCTTATCAAACTGTTAACTTTATTTCCGTCTTGTTCAATTAATTTGATTGCATTTTGCATATTCTTTTCTTTTACAAGCTCAGTAATAACAGTAATATCTGCCGTATTATCATCAGATACACAGCGTTGAACAATACTTGCAAGACTTATATCATTATCCGCACAAATTGTTCCGATTTTTCCGATTACACCTTTGTTATTTTTTGCATTTATAGAGATGTAATATTTATTTATTGTTTCTGAAATATCTGTCATAACTGCATTTTCAGAATGTCTGCATCTCATCATAGGCAAAATATAATCTGATGTATTTAATTCTGCTGCAATTGCAAGAATATCTCCAACAACAGAGCTTGCTGTCGGAAATTCCCCTGCTCCGGGGCCTGAAAGAGTAATACTTCCAACAGGATACCCGCTTAATGACACTGCATTTGTTACATAATCAATATGTGCAAGCGTTGATTTTTTTGAAACCAACATCGGATGAACTCTTACATCTGCTTGACCTTTATCATCAAGATGTGCCGATGCGATTAATTTTATTTTATAACCTAAGTCATTTGCAGCTTTCATATCTTCTGCACGAATTTTTGTAATACCTTCTCTATATACATTTTCTATTTTTATACGTTTTTTAAAAGTTATAGATGCAAGCGTTGCAATTTTATAAGCTGCGTCAAACCCTTCCACATCACCTGTCGGATCAGCTTCCGCATAACCAAGTTTTTGCGCTTCTTTTAACACATCTGAATATTGAGCACCGTCAACATCCATCTTTGTTAAGATGTAATTTGTAGTTCCGTTAACAATAGCTTCAATATGATTAATCTTGTTGCCTGCCAAAATTGTTTTAATCGGCATGATTAGCGGAATACCGCCTGCAATTGCTGCTTCATACAAAATTACTTTATTATATTTTTCGGCAATCCTGAATAATTCTTCTCCACGTTTTGCAAGAAGTTCTTTATTTGCGGTAACTATATGTTTGCCATTCTCAATAGCCTTTGCAATTAAATCAAAAGCAGGCTCCAATCCGCCAACAAGCTCTGCAACAATATCTATTTCAGGATTGTTCACAATCTCATAAGGATCTGCCGTAAGCAAAGATGTATCCAAACCTTCTATATTACGCGGTTTGTTAATATTTTTGACCGCAATTTTTACTATTTCAACATCATTAAAGTGTTTTAAAGTCTTAAAAACTCCGGAACCAACTGTTCCTAATCCGATTAACCCAATTTTAATTTTCTTATCCATAAAAAGATAATATCATAATAATTAAAATTTGCCTAATTATTAAAAAAACCGGAATTTTTAAACTCCGGTTCTTGAAATGTTATTTATTAATTTTGTTGTTGTATTAACTTCACCATTTGCAACATCTATTGTAAGTTGCTCAGGTTTGCCTATTTTATTGTATCTTTGAACAACCGTATGATTTTCATTCGGAAAACTTTTTGTTGATTGCAAAGATTTTACAAATGTACTCTTGTTATCTCTTTTAATTACATTGTAATTAGATACATACCATTGAGTTGGTATAAACTTTGTTTTTTCATAATTGATTTCTAATGTCTTTGCGTTTTTGCCCGGTATTTCAATAATTCTTTTTAATGAATTCCCGTTATTAGAGAATTTTTCAAGTACAAGATTTTGTACTAAACTTTGGGGTTTAAAACCTATTTTCATAAAAACTTCCTTTCTTATTAGGTTTTTGGGGTAATAAAAACAATAAAATTATTGTAGTCTGTGAATTTTGTATGTAAAGTTTTTATGAATTAAAAAAAATAAAAAAATATATACACAATTTATTAATCATAATAAATTTATGTATATATTAATAAAAAAGATCTTATTTAAGATTTATTTTTTACCAAAAAGTTTTTTCAATACAGACATTACCTGTTCAACGATTTTGGCAAATGGTGATTTTTCTTCAGGCATTGTCAGTTCTTTATCGAACATAAAAACATCACCTTCATCTTTTTTCATAAAGATGCTTTCATCTAAATATCTTTTTTCCTTTTTTTCTTCCTTTTCCCCTTGAGCCATGTAACCGAGGTTGCCGGCACCGCCGTCATTTTGCATGGATGCCGCTGCTTTGATTACCGGTTGTGTGCTCAAAACATTTACATCGAATGACATTTTTTTCACCATAACTTTACGAATTTTATTTATTCGTAAACCCCTTTTTTGTTTCCTTATATATATAAAGTATTTTTATATGAAAAATGTTACAAAATTTTATCATTTGTAACAAAATGTTTACAATCTGTTATTCCTTGAATTTTAGTACACTTTGACATTTAAAACCGATTTCAAACAAGTCACGCTTTCTGATTGCGGCTCTCAAATCAGGTTTTTGATTAGGGGTAATCAAATATAATTCCGCTATACTATCTTTAAAATCGTAATTTATTTCTATATTTTCGATTAACCTTTTATGATCTTTATCCAAGCCGTCAGAAAGTTTTAATATGCCACCCAAACGTTTTACGATTTTTCTATCAGGTTTTTCAAGAGTGTTATAAACATCATGTTCAACTTTATCAGGCAAACTGCCTCTATGATATCTTGCAATAC
>USJT01000169.1 GCA_900555175.1 uncultured bacterium | reverse complement strand
CAGAAGCACATCTAACAGCAGGAATAGGAGTTTTTAAGACTTCTGATAACAAAAACAAAAAACAACAAAAAATCTCTAAATAATATTATGATATAAAAAATGACATTGATAACTTTAAAAATTATCAATGTCATTTAATTTTAGGAAAAGCCGGCAAAAGATTTATTATTTTATTTGTCAAGAAGCAATTTATGTGCCGGCAGAAAAATCTTTGTAAGTTATACCATTTAATTTACAGTATTTTGAAATATCCTCAGATAAATCAGTAAAGTATTTCGAATCTTTTTTATTATAAATATCGTCATATAATGTTTTATATATTGGGAATTCTTCTCCAATAAAATTAAACATATTTGTTTTAAAACTATTTCTAAGATTTAATTTATCGCACCAGTATTCATCCGTATAATCTTTTGTTTCTTCTATTATCTTTTTATAATCTGTTATTTCTGGAATTATAGGAGAAATAAAGACTATCGTCTTTATATTATTTTGCTTTAATTCTTTTAAAGTTTCAAGTCTTTCTTTTATTGAAGAAGAATTAGGTTCTAATTTTGCCTTTAAATTTTCATCCAGCAAACAAATAGACATTGCAACTTCAATATGCTTGATTTGTTTAAACAAATCAATATCTCTAAGAACCAATTTTGACTTTGTTACAACTGAAATAAAAGCTTCAGACTTAACCAACTGCTCCATAATCATTCTTGTAACACCATATTTTTCCTCATAAGAATTATACGGATCAGTAACTGTGCTAATCATTACTTTTTTATTTTTAATTTTAAAAGTATTGATTTTTTTACTTGTCCTTTTTATGTCAATAAAATCTCCCCAGGCCTCCGAATGTTTGCTGAAGCTTGACATATAAGAAGCATAACAATACAAACACTTATTTGGACAACCCACATATGGATTTATTACATAATCCAAATATGAAAGTTTTGTCTTATTCAAATAATCTTTTACTCTGGTTGAATCTTCTACTACCATAATTAGATAATAAAATTTGACAAATAAGATGTCAATAAGATTGACATTCTTATTCACGAATGAGAATATCTTCTTCTACAAGCAGCGGGATTGGGCTTACTATCATAGTTTCGAGGCATTTATCATTATTTTTTTTAATTTCTTCTGCAATCTTTTTTATTTCAGAGTCATTAGTGAAGTAGTGCTTCACAGCGTACTTTAAGACCATCATTCCTTTATTAGGATTTTTTTCAAATCTATATATATCATATTCGAAATATTTCTTAGCATTTTCACAACCGTTAACTAAAAAACTTATTGCAGCTTTATCGGCCTTTTTATTTTCTATCAATTTTAACAGAACACTGTTTTCAGTATTTTCAACAGTTTTATCAAAATCCTCAGCATATTTTATCGGGTTAGAAACTTCAGGATAAGAATAAACCCCAATCATTTTTACCCAGTTGCCAACATTTTCGGAATTTCTAAAATATTCATTTCCGTAACCTTTTGTTTGAGGCGCAACAGCACTATATTTTAATTTATAAACTTCATTATCAAAATGAATTTCCTCGGAATAACATATAATTTGAGTTATCAATATAGTTAATAAAGTAAAAAAAATTCTTTTCATATAAAAATTTAAACATTTTTTTATACAAAAAGAATTATACTTATGTGTTATATATCAGGTTAATTTATAAATTATCGTTAATTGTTGTGAAATCTTTTCCGCCAACTGCTTTATAAATATCTAATGTTGATAATAAATAATTTACTTGGCAGCTAACTTTATCTTTATCAGCAACTAACAATCTTTCAGTATCCTTCATCAAATCAAGATTTGATTTAGCACCGATATTAAATTTTTCATCAGCTAAAGCATATTTTGCATTTTCAAGATTATAACGTTTTACACTTTCCTTATAATTAGCTTCTTTGGTTTTTGCACCACAAAGAGAATCATTAACTTCTTGAATTGATGTCAAAATAGTTTTTTCATACATTTGTTGAGCTTTTTCTAACTCAAGTTTTGTCCATCTCAAGCGAGCCATTTTAGCACCACCTGTAAACAAGTCTAATGAAGGCATAACGCCTGCTAATGACTTGAATGTGTGACTACCAAATACGTTATTCAAATTATAAGAACTAAAACCAACCTGACCGTATAAAACAAATTTTGGTAAGAAATCACGTCTTGCAACTTTAGCATCAATACCGATTTTTTCAATATAATCTTCAGCTTTTAAATAATCAGGTCTGTATTGAATAACCTCAGCATTAATAGCATCAGGCAATGGTAACAAAGCTATTTTTGAGTAATCTGATCTTGCCATTTCTGACAAATCTTTTTCTCTCAAACCTGTCAAAACACCTAATTCTCTTGCAATAATCAATCTTTTATCAACATAAACATTTAATTCAGATTTTAACTGAGTCAAAAGTTGTTTTTCATCCATTAATTCAGTAACCGGACACAAACCGTTTTTGTATTTTATTTCTTCAAGATGAACAATTTCACTTTGAAGCTTTACAAGAGCCTGCTGATCCTTAATCAACTGATCAAATTTAATAAGATTAAAATATTGAGCAGCAACTGCAGATGTCAATGAAATATAAGAAGCTCTTTCATTTTGTTTAACAATTTCAAGTTGTTTTTTTATAGCCTTGGTTTTCAAATAATTTTCACCCCAGATATCAATTTCGTAACTCATTGTCAAAGGTAAGAAGAAATTGCTCTGTTTGTAATCAGGGATTACAACATCACCAAACTTGACAGTTGAAGATGTAAAATCACGGAATAAATCTCCTTGAAAGCCTAATTGAGGTAACTGACCTGCAAAAGCCATTTTAACAACTTGTTCGGATTGTTTAACATTAAGTGTTGCAATTTTTAAATCCTGATTATTTTTGAAAGCAGTTGTAATATAATCTGTCAAAACAGGATCTTTATATTTTTCCCACCAATCAAGATTTAAATATTCCATTCTATAATCCGGGGTATTTTTCTTTGTTCTTGCTTCTGCTGCAACGTTGAAAGTACACAGCAAAATAAACAGGGATAATAATATTTTAAAATTTTTCATATTTGCTATTTCCTTTTAAATCTGTTTGTGTTATCATAATAACACAAAGAAAAATCATGGACAAGTACAAATTATTAAAAAGTAGAATCGGCATGAAATTCGTGCGAATTGGAGCAATGGTAAGAGCCATCGCAAACCAAAAATTTGCAAAAGCAAATTACCCTATAACCCCGGAACAGTTTACTGTTTTGACGGCGATACTTGACCATGACGGTTTATATCAAAGACAAATCGGAGAATTAACACTTAAAGACAGACCAAATATAACAAGAATTATCAATATTTTGGAAGGAAAAGGACTTGTCACAAGAACTCCTGATATAAATAAAAGAAAAGTAATAAAAATAAATATTACAGAAAATGGCAAAAATGCTTATAATATGGTATTACCAACAGTAGTTGAACATTGGCAAAACATTATTGAAGGGATATCCGATGAAGAATTACAAAATTGTTTAAATATATTAAATAAAGTTAAATCAAATTTAGAAGATAAATTAAAAATACAAATATAAAAATAAGAGGTGAAATATGGCAGACAAACCCCAAAAGAAAATTCACGATGAACAATTTGAAGAAAAAGCAAAAGAAAGATTAAAAGAAAGAAAAGAAAACGCAAAG
>USJT01000168.1 GCA_900555175.1 uncultured bacterium | reverse complement strand
CAAATAAAAACGGAATAATAGATTTTGATGATGCTGAAGAAAGCGGAAATTTCTTAAATGCTATTCCAAAACTTACTGAGCTTGCTCAAAAGGGAATAAATACAATTCATGTAATGCCGATTACCCCTGTCGGAAAAATGAAAGCTTTAGGAACAGCAGGTTCTTTATATGCTGCTTCTTCTTTTAATACTTTGAACCCTCAACTTGCTAGTAAACAAAGTGCGCTTTCAATAAATGATCAGGCAAGAAAATTTATTAATGAAGCTCATAAACATCATATCAGAGTTATTATAGATCTTCCTTCTTGCGGTTCTTATGATTTGTATATGCAAAGACCTGAATTGTTTGTTAAGGATAAATCAGGTCAGCCTGTTGTTCCTGCTGATTGGACAGATGTAAGATTGTTAAATGCGGGAACTGAGACTGCAGTTAATAGAGATGTTTATAATTTGTATAAAGAATTTGTTGATATGGTAATAGCTTTGGGTGCTGATGGAATTCGTGCAGATGTTGCAACAAACAAGCCTGCAAAATTCTGGAAGGAATTAATTGATTATTCAAGAACAAAAGATCATCAATTTATGTGGCTTGCAGAGGCTTCTGAAAGCTGGACGGAACCTGTTTCTGAGTATGCTGTTTTTACACCTTATGACAAACTCTTGGAAGCAGGATTTGACGGATATTACGGAAGCTACTTTAATTTGAAAAATTATAAAACAGGTAGAGAATTAACAAACCAAATTATTGCAACAAATGCAAATATTAAAAAGTTTGCGGAACCTAAAGCTGTTATCGGAAGCTTTACAACTCATGATGAGATGAGTCCTGTTTTAATTAACGGTGAAAAATTTAGTGAAATGATTATTTGGCTGAATGCAACTTTGCCTGTAAATTCTTATTTCGTTGACGGATTTGATACAGGTGACAGTTATATTTATTTATGGGCAAATAAGGAAGCTTTTAAGACTTTTACCGATGATGATTATTATTTTGTTCATCGCGGGAAAATTGATATTTTTAATTTTTCAAGACAACCTGGTGGAAAATCTACTGATTTAATGCAAGCATTTATTATTGCTAATCAGTTTAAAAGACAGTTCTCTAAAATAATTAATAATGGTAAATTTGTACCTCTAAAAGCGACAGCACCTTCATCTTTTGCTTATGCAATGAGTTATGGCGGAAAGAGTGTTGTGGTTATCGGGAATTTGAATTTTAGAAATGCTGTTGATACTAAAATATCAGTTCCAAAATTGACTAATGATAATATTGTTTTGCCGTTGAGAATAAATAATATTCCTATTACGGAAAAAGGCGGATTTAAAACTACGCTTAATCCTGGGGAAACTCAAGTGTTAGTTATAAATGACCTTGAAATTAAGTAATAAAAAACGAGGAATTTATTTCCTCGTTTTTTTTGTTAATTTTTTGATTATCTTAATGCTGCAAGAGCTAGGATACGTTTTTTATGTTTTTCCATAATTTCTTTTGTACGTTCTGTTAATCTTCCTGCAGGAATACCTTTTTTAGTATTTGTAGTTGCTTCTTTTTGGTTCATTCCCAATAATTGTGAACCTACATTAGCTGCACCTGAGATTGCAGTTATTGTATTTGAGATTGTCTTTTGTTTTTGTTCTGATGCTGCTTCTATTTTTGCCATTTTAGCTTTGTAGTCACTACGTTGTTGTTTTTCTGTTTCAAGTTTTGCAACTTGGTCTGAATTACCTGCTTGTTGAGCTGCTGCAATTTCTGTATCAAGTTGAGCATCATCCATATCTGCGTATTCTTTTGAAGCTCCGTTTTCTCTCATATTGTCTTTTAATTCTTTATCAAGACCTTTTGAAGCTTCTTTTTGGGCTTCTCTTGCAGCTTTTGCTTCTTTCAATTCTGCTTTTTCTTGAGCTTTTTGTTCTTTTATATCTTCTTCAGGTGTTTGGTCTGTTGAATCTTTTTTAGTTGTTTCTTTGGTATCTTGGGTATCTTTGTTATCGTCTTCTTTTTCGTTTTCAGAAGTTGCATCTGCTTTTTTAGCTGCTAATTGACCAATTGCAGATATTGTGCTGACGGCTCCGCCAACCATACCTAAGATATTTGCGACATCTCCTTCGGCTCCAAATTCTGTCATAAGTTGACTTGTTGTAGATAGAGTGCTGCCTACAACTCCTGAGATTTGCATAGCTTTTCCAAATGCTGAAGCTCCTGTATTGCCTAAATCTGCGATTGTTGCAGCTGATGTTGTTAGAGCAGATGCTGCTCCTGCAATTGTTGATATTTTGCTGAATACTCCATTTGCTTCTTTACCTTGTACTGCTCTTACGTTGTTTACCATTGAAGCACCTGAAGATACGATGTTTAAGCCTGCACTTACTGTTGTTAATGTGCTGCTTACTGCACCTTGTGTCCCTGTCATTGCTGTGACGGCTGAAATTGCTGTTTGACCTAATGATATCAAGCCTGCTGCTAAATTGCCGTTTGCAATATTGATTGCAGCTTTTGTTACTCCACAGGCAACTGTTCCGTATGTGCCGACTGTTGTTAGGGTTATACCTGTTGTTTGTATAGGTGTACCGCTTGATATTAGGGCAGCACCTGCTACTGCTGTGAATGGGTTGCTTAACATTGCTGTTCCGCTTGCAATCATTCCGGTACCGATTTTGTTCATTATAATACCGCTTGATGTTGTGATTGAAAATACGTTTTCTGCAATGCCAACTGCACCTAATTGTTTTTGAAGTTTATCTTGTTTTTCTTTTTCGTCTTTTTGTTCTTGTTTTACTTTTTTAGTCAAAGCATTTGTTGTTTTTTCAAATGATTTTTGTTTTTTTGTAACAACAGTTTCAATATTTACTAATTTTGCATTATTTCTTGTTATTGTGTTACCTGTAATTTGAAATTCTGAACTTAGAGCATTTAGTCGTGCGCTATTATTAGCAATTTTGTCAGAATTATTTGAAGTTACTTGATTAGTACTTAAATTTGAACTGCCTAAAAGACCGCCTTGAGTATTGTTAGCTTGAGGTTGAGCTTGAACATTATTTTGTTTTGCACTAGCATCTTCTGCTGCAAGTGTTTCGTTTTCCATTGTTAATGCTTCATATTCCGCAAGCATTTCTTCTTGTTTTTTTGCAGCTTCTTCTGATTCTTTAGTTAAGCGTTCAGCTTCTTTTTGTTCTTGTTGAATTTCTTTTTGTAGTGTCTTTGCGTCTTTTTCAAGTTCTTTTTTGCTTTTTTCTGTTTCTTTTTTTATTTCTGTTGAATCTTTTGCATCTTTGTTTGCGCTGGAATCTATTGAATCTACTTCTTTTTGAGATTTATCTGCAGTTTTCTTGTCAGCTTTTTCTTCTTCTGCTTTTGCAGTTTGTTCAGGATTGTCTGAATTTGTATCTGTTGTTGATAAAGCTGAGTTTGGTTGAACTGAATCTTCAATTGCTGAATTTACATCTGTTTCCGGTAGAGAATTTGATGGTGTTGTTTGAGCAACTGTACCTTTTGCAGGTTGTGATTGTGATAGTGGATTGTTAATTGCTTCTTCTGCAGTTGTAGTTGTATTAATTGCATTTTCTGTGTTTGGTGTTTGAGTTGTAGTTGTTGCTTGAGTTGTAGTTGTTGCTTGAGTTGTTTGTTGTTGTTGAGTGTTATTTTCTGTTTGTGTTGTATTTTGTGCTGTTTGTTGCGGTTGTTGT
>USJT01000167.1 GCA_900555175.1 uncultured bacterium | reverse complement strand
TTCATCAAAAATTAACAAGGCTCCATATTTTTCTGTAATTTTTCGTAAAAATTTTAAAAATCCGGTTTTTGGAAGAACAACTCCCATATTAGCGGCAACAGGTTCAACTACTATGCAGGCAATTTCATTCCCGTATTCTTCCATTAGTTTTCTAACGGAATTTTCATCATTGTATTGTGCAAGAAGTGTGTATTTTGCATAATCTTTCGGAACTCCTGCGCTGTTTGGAATAGCTCCTGTCAAAACACCTGATCCTGCTTTCATCAACAGTCCGTCAGAATGACCGTGATAGCAGCCGACAAATTTTATTATTTTATCACGTCTTGTAAATCCTCTTGCTACTCTTACTGCACTCATAACAGCTTCTGTGCCCGAACTTACAAGTCGCATCATCTGCATTGAAGGAACACATTTTTTTATAAGTTCTGCTAAAATAACTTCTTTTTCTGTCGGTGCGCCAAAGGTTAATCCCTTATCACAAACTTTTTTTACGGCTTCAATAACTTTTGGATGTGCATGACCTAAAATCCCAGGTCCCCATGAGCAAACGTAATCTATGTATTTGTTTCCGTCAACATCATAAATATACGCGCCTTTTGCACTATCTACAAAAAACGGGTTTCTGTTTACTGCGTTGAATGCTCTGACAGGACTGTTTACGCCTCCGGGCATTAAATTTTGTGCTTGTTTAAATAATTCTTCTGATTTTGTCATACTAATCCTTTTTTTGTTACTCATTTAACCATTTTGCCATATCTAATGCGTGATATGTGATTATTATATTTGCACCTGCTCGTTTCATTGCAATCAGATTTTCTGTTACAATTCTTTTTTCATCAATCCAGCCATTTATAGCAGCAGCTTTTACCATTGAATATTCTCCGCTTACGTTATAAACAGCAAAAGGCATATTATAGGTTGAAGAAGCTTCTTTCAAAATATCCAAATATGCTAATGCAGGTTTTACCATTACGATATCTGCATTTTCTTCAATATCTGCTTCAATTTCTCTCAAGGCTTCTTGTCCGTTTGTAAAATCCATTTGATAACTTCTTCTATCCCCAAAGCATGGCGCAGATTGTGCGGCATCTCTGAAAGGCCCGTAATATGCTGATGCAAATTTTGCACTGTATGCCATAATCGGTGTGTTTTTGTATCCCGCATTATCCAAAGCCTCTCTCATTGCAGAAATTCTTCCATCCATCATATCAGACGGGGCTACCATATCAGCTCCTGCTTTAACTAAACTTACTGCCATTTTACATAGAAGCGGTAACGTTTCGTCGTTTAAAATTTCGCCGTTTTTTACAACTCCGCAGTGTCCGTGTGATGTGTATTCGCAAAGACATATATCTGTTATGCATAAAATTTCAGGATAATTTTTTTTGATAAATCGAACTGCTCTTTGTGTTATTCCGTTTTCTGCATAAGCTTGTGTCCCAAATTCATCTTTATCTTCAGGTTTTGGAATTCCAAATAACATAACGCCTGAAATTTTGCTTTCTTTAACTTCATCAAGAATTTCTGATAATCTGTCAATAGAATATTGATAGACATTTGGCATTGAATTTATAGGGGCTTTTATATTTTCACCATCGATTACAAAAATCGGGTAAATAAAATCTTTTACATTCAACCTTGTTTCTCTTACCAAATTTCTTATTATTTCATTTTGTCTTAATCTTCTTAGTCGTTTCATTTTTAATCCTTATAAAAATCTTTTTCAATACAATTTATTATGCCGTCAATATTATATGTATCAGCAATCAAGATTTCTCCCGTATTATAATTTTGTAAAGCTTGGGCACATTTTTTGCCAATGCATACAATTTTTGTATTTTTGTTTAAATTATTTCCAAAGTTTTCAAAAAATGTTGTTACACCTTTTGCACTTCCAAACACTAAATAATTTACATCAAAAGAATTTATCTTTAAAGTTGAAAGAATACATTTTTTTTCAGTATTTTCTTTTAATTCATAAATTTGAAAATCTGTATATTCATATCCGTTTTCTTTTAATTTATTTATTAAAAAATCGCTTCCATCTTTTGCTCTAAAAATTAAAATTTTATCATTTTTTTGAAGCTCAGATAAAAGTTTTTCTGTTAGATTTTCTGAATCAAAATTATCAGGAATTGTGTCTGCATAAATTCCGTATTGTAAAAGTTTTTCTCGAGTGCCTGAACCTATTACGGCAATTTTTAAATTAGATAATAATCTTATGTCTTTTCTTTCGTTTTTTAATTTTTCAAAAAATTTTTCAATTCCGTTTTGACTTGTAAAAACTATCCAATTAAAAATTTTTAAATCAGGTAATTTTTCATCATTTGTTATAACATCTAAAAATCCCCAATCAAAAATTTTACATTTTTTAGATTGAATTTTTTCACTAAATTTTTTTACAAAATTATCAGTTCCGGTGACTGCAATTTTTAAATTTTCAAAATCATTTTTTTCTTGAAAATTTTCAAAAATTTTCCCTTTCAAATCTAAATTTACACATTCTCCAATCACAATAATGACAGGTGCTTTGAGGTTTTTATTTTCAATTTCAGATGAAATATTTTTTATATTTCCTTTGATAATTTTTTGCTCTTTTGTACAGCCTTTTGAAATAATTGCGCAAGGTGTATTTTCATTCATTCCCGCAGTCAAAAAATTGTTCATAATCTCTTGGATATGATGATAACCCATTAAAAAAATAATTGTCCCACCAAGTTTTGTTAGTGCTTGATAATCTATCGGAGTAATATTTTCTTTATTATCAATCCCGACAGATGAAGCTGTAAGAACTGTAAAATTTCTGCTCACTTGTCGATGTGTAACAGGTATTCCTGCAAGTTCAGGAACGGCTATGGCTGATGAAATTCCGGGGATAACTTCATAGAAAATATTTTCATTTTCTATTGCTTGAGCTTCCTCTGAACCTCTGCCAAATACATAAGGATCTCCACCTTTTAAACGTGCTACAATTTTCCCTGATTTTGCATATTTTATAATTAATTTGTTAATCTCATCTTGCGGCATTGATTTTTGATGATATCTTTTTCCAACATAAATTTTTTCAACATTTTTAGAAAGTTTGTTTATTAATTTTTCATCAACTAAAGAATCATATAAAACAACATCTGATTCTAAAAGTTTTTTTAAACCTTTTAATGTAATTAAATCAGCTTCGCCGCAGCCTGCTCCGATTAAATATACTTTGCCTGTCATTATTAAAATTTCCTATGATTTTATTTGCGATACAAGTGTTTCAATTTCATCAAAAACTTTTGAAAAATCTCCACTTTTTTTTATTTCTTTACCCTTATACATTATTACAATTTCAATATTATTTTCATCAGAAAATTTGCTATAAATTCCATTTATTTCGCTGCAATTAACTTGCAAATTTTTTAAAATCACCTACATACTCGTCAGGAACGACAACCACGTTTCAATTTTGAATTGTTTAAATGTTTTTTCATCATTAATTTTTTCAATTTCTTTTTTAAATTTGAAATCTTTTTTTGCTTCAATTGCGATTATTCCTTGGCACGCTGCAGGGATTAATTTTTCAATATTAATTAATTCAAAATCAAAATCATTTTTCATCAAATCAAATATTTTTAATCTGTCTAAACCTGCTTTTGCAAGAACTATTGCATCATATTCTCCACTTGATAATTTTTTTAATCTTGTATCAATATTTCCTCTAAT
>USJT01000166.1 GCA_900555175.1 uncultured bacterium | reverse complement strand
TGCTCTTTTACGGCTTTGTTAATTGTCGGGTTACAGTGCCCTAAAAGGTTACACCACCATGAGCTTATTACATCAAGATATTTATTACCTTCTATATCGTATAGATAAACCCCTTCTCCCTTTTTGATTACAATAGGTTTTAGCTCTTCATAGTCTTTCATTTGAGAGCAAGGGTGCCATATATATTCCAAATCTTTTTCTGCCCAGTTTTCCATGTTATACCTCTTTAAAAAGTCCTGATAAGTCATTAATTTCGTTTGCGCCTTTTGGTATTGTTGAAACAACTTTAATCCCAGTTAAGGCTTCAATTTGAATTTTGTTATCTTTTTGCATTATGTTATTTTCATCGTAATTGTTGAGAATAATTCCTTTAACATCAATCCCGTGATTTTTAGCATATTCAACAGTTAAAATTGTTGAATTTATTGTTCCTAATTCTGCTGATGCAACTATCAATATGTCGAGGTTAAGTGATTTTATAACATCTTTGAGCATAAGCTTTTCATCGCCTAGATTAAACGGACACACTATACCTCCTGCACCTTCTACAACTATATAATCAAAATCATTTTTTATATTTGCAAAGTCTTTTTGGATTTTATCTAATTTTATAGGATTATGTTCAATTTCAGATGCAAGGTGAGGTGAAAGTGCAGGTTTAAATATGTATGATACAAAATTTGTCGGATCAGAGTTAATTCCTGCTTGTTTTAAGACGTATTGACAATCTCCTGGAATAATCTTATCTCCTACAATTTCGGCTCCGCTTAATGCAGGTTTATAGTATCCGCAATTTAATCCAAGTTCTCTTAATTTTTTTACAATAAGTGCTGATACATAAGTTTTTCCAACATCAGTTCCTGTTGCGGTTATAAAAATACATTTAGTCATTTTACTTAATTCCTCTACAAGATTTATCTAATAAAAATTATGCGGCAACTTTAATGTTACCGCATAATTTTTTATATTCAATGTTATTAAATTCTTTATAGAGAACCTCCGCCTCCATCACGGAAGTAGTCATAGTGTCTAATATCATCATAGTTGTTAACATATTCTGCTTCAACATTTTTCTGGAACTGAGTTTTTGGAACTGCAGCCGTACTTCTTGAAGCCAATAATGCATCAATATTAGGAGATAAAGTTAATTCAAAGTGGAAACGTCCCATTTTTCTATCAGGTTCCCAATGGTTGCTGATTAACGGATAGCCCCAATATAGTCTGGCGCTTAAGTCACCCGGAAGTTGAACTCTTAAACCCATACCTACTGATGCTGCGAAATAGCTTCCGCCATATATATCTTCACTGGCTGTCGGGAAAATACCTGCGGTATCAGCAAACACTGCACCTTTTACGTATTTACCGATGAACGGAATTTTTTCACCTGTTCTCGGGCTTGTAATTTGTCTTGGAAGGATTGGGAACATAAGTTCACCACTGATGAAGTAACCGTTTTTACCAATCATCATACCTTCAGAATAACCTCTTACCGTAGCTAAACCACCTGTCTGCATTTGGTCTAGGTAAGGAATTCTTTTATCACCAGGAACGATTTGGTAGTTACTTCTTAATTGACCTATGATACCATGAGAGAAATCATGTAATCTTACGATACTACCACTGTATTTAAAGTAATTGTTATCTCTGTCACTGTTGAATATCGGGAATGAATAGTAAGCATCTTGGTTTAAGTACCAAATACCATACTTAGTATCTTTTCTTAACATCAATGCAACTTCAGCTGATGTGATGTTATCTGTGCTTCCTAACCAATCATCTAATATTCCGATATCACTGAATGTTCTTGCACGTTTGTAGTTCAAACCACCATAAGCTTTCAATTCAAAACCAGGTTTTCTAACTAACGGTTGAGTATAGTACAAAGAATATTGATATGCGTTACTGCCGATTTTCAAAGGAACTAAAGGTCCGTATTTAACATCTGCAAATGTAGATGAGAACATAAAGCCAACACGTCCATCATGTTTATTTACAGGGAAGTTATAATCAAAGAACGGGCTCTGTGCACCTCTTGAAAAATATGAACCTAAAGACATTCTGTCTCTGTGTCCAAACAAGCTGTCCGCATAAATCATAGCACCACCACGGATACTACCTGTATTATAACGACCTGCGTTATCCATAATACCCATTATGTGGAACGGGAAGTTTTCATCTGCAACCAATTCGATATCAGTTGTTCCCGGTTTTTCACCTGCTTTTAAGTTTGCAGTAAGTTTAACACCTTCATTGTATCTGTTAAAATCAAGTACATCTTTTTCAAGTTCTACAATATCAAATAATTCGCCTTCTTTTTGAGGTAATCTGCTTGTAATGTAACCGTCTTTTGTCCATTTGTTTTGTTCAACCGTGATACTTCCGATTTTACTTTCAGTTAAAGCAATATAAATGTTACCATTTTCAACGGTTTGTTCAGGCAAGAAGGCTCTTGCTGTTACGAAGCCTTTTTCAGCGTATAAATTGTTGATACTGTCAATTACTTTTTGAATATCTTCAATAAAAACATTTTTTCCTACAATTGGCTGAACAAGTTTATTGATTTCTTCTTTTGTAAGAATTTCAGATGGAGCAACTTCTACTGAATTTACAAATACACCTTTTGTATTTAATTCTTCAACAGTTGCCTGATGAATAGAGCCGCCATTGTAGTTTTGAATAATTTGATTTCCTGCATTAGGATCAGTATCAAGTTTTTTCCTTTCTTGATAATAGTTATAATCATCGTTTCTATAATTATCTTGATACCTTTCTTTTAAATAATTAGTATCATGCATTTGGTTCAAGCCACTTTGGGCTCCAACTTCTTGCATCATCATTTGTTGGGGTGTGATGTTAGCTCCTCCGAATTGGTCTGCGTTAGCTTTAGAAAACGATGCAGAAATTACTAATGCAGAAAGCATAATTGCTTTTAGGATATATTTTCTCGAGTTAATCTTTTCCATTTATTCACCTTTTAATTATAATTATAAGATCTTTTATTTTATTAAAGTTCGGTCAATATTCTTTTTTGCGCTTAGGAGCTTAAATTAAATTGTTTTCTTAAGATATGTTGCTAAAATGTAACAAATCTTCATTTTTTATGATATTCTAATATGACCTGCTATTATTATACATGATATAGTAATGCTTGTAAATATATTTCTGAAAATATCAATCCCTTAGATGATAATTTCTGTTTTATATAAGGCAAGTAATGTATGAAGGAGAAACTATGGATAA
The DNA here is from genome assembly GCA_900555175.1 of uncultured bacterium. Classification (GTDB taxonomy): domain Bacteria; phylum Cyanobacteriota; class Vampirovibrionia; order Gastranaerophilales; family Gastranaerophilaceae; genus Stercorousia. Next base: position 483 of record USJT01000166.1, on the reverse strand, counting down.
CAAAATTAAATTTTTAACGGTTGGTTTATTAACATTTGCAGCAGGAATAACTTTTAGCAATTTTGCTATGTCTGATGTTCCTTCTAAAATTGCGGTTGTTGATGTTCAATCTGTTGTAAATTCATCTTCTCAAGTTCAAGCTTTGAAGAAAGAACAACAAGCAAAAGCTAAAGATATTGTTGCTTTTGTTGAAAAAGCAAGAAAAGATGTAGCTGCAACAACTGATGTTAAGAAAAAACAGGATTTAGAGGAAAAATATTCTAAAGAATTGACAAGTAAAAAAGCAGCTATGGATAAAAATTACGCTACAAAATTATCTAATATAGATGCTTCTATTTCAAAACAAATTGAAACTTTAGCAAAATCAGGCGGTTATGATATCGTTCTTTCCAAAAATGTAGTTTTATATGGCGGAAGCGATATTACTGATGCTGTAAAAAAAGCTGTTAAATAGAAAATAAATATATTAAAAAAAAATACCGA
>USJT01000165.1 GCA_900555175.1 uncultured bacterium | reverse complement strand
AGGAGATGTCAAAAAATAAATTGTTTTGGTTTATCTGGTTTTGTTTATGACGTCGACTGACGAATGGTTGTAAGAGGTTGGGGAAAAATGTAAGCCGTTTAGGTTTTTAAGAAAAGGGAGTGACTGTCCTATCCGTTGAAATACGGCAAAACCGTCCGCAATTATGCGTCAAATAAAATATAAGGGTTGCAACCGATAGCAAGAAAGAGGAAAGAAAATGGAAACTAAAAAGTACGAAGTAACAGTATTAGACAAGAAAGGAACTTGCGACAACGCATTATTTGAGAAAATGGCAAAGAAAGGCGACATCACATCAATAAAATTAGCAGAAGTTTTGGGAATGGTTGTCAAAATAATTGGATATGCAAAATGCAACATTGTAACAGATGAAAAGAATTTTGACATATATTATTTTGATACAGAGGAATACGGACTAATTTCAAGCGGAAGTGAAATATTTGCCGAAAGCGTAACAGATTATTACGGCGAAGTTGAAAACGTAAGGTTGACAGAAGTAAAAACAAAGAAAGGTAAAACATATAAGGCAGTGCCAATTTTAGGAAATGAAAAAACAAACAAAAAAGAAGAAACTATAAATAAAAATGAAGAAACAAGCGACGATTTACCATTCTAAAATTATTTATAGAAAAGAGGAAACTATATGCCCAAACGTATTGAATTAAATTCAGAACAACAAAAATTATTTAATGAATTAAAAAAATTGTCTAAAAGAGCAAATCAAAGAATTGTTCGTTTAGAACGTGAATTCGGTAAAGATACTTGGGCAACAAAGAAATTGAGGGACAAGCTTGCAACTGAACCGTTGCAAGCTTGGACTAAAACAGGGCGTGTAAAAGTTAATAAAAAAATGACAATAACACAAATGAAAGCTACAATAAAAGCAACACAACAATTTTTAAATTCTAAAACATCGACCAAAAGAGGTATAAAACAAATTAGAGAAACAACAATAAAACAACTTGCAAAATCTCTCGGAACAGACGAAGAGGATTTAACATATGAAGAGGCGGAAACATTATATGACATGTTATCAGATGATTATGTTACGGATTTATTAAGATATATTCCTTCGTCGGATTTTTGGGCATTAATAGAAGACGCAAAAGAGGCGGGAGATAATCAAGAGAGTTTTGTTTCTCGTATTTCAGATTATATTGATTTTGGAAATGATGTAAATATGCGTAGTAACTTAATAATGATTTACGAAAAATATGTAAAATAGGAATTTAAAAGTGTGTTATATTTTGAAGAATATCACGGACATTGTGTTGATATTGTAGGAGATAGAAAAAAAGTTGATAATACTATTTATGCGTTCGATATTGAAACGACATCATATTTAATATTAGACGGGAAGCAAATTGCTGGAATTGATTATCAAAAATTATCAAAAGAAGAACAAGAAAGAGCGGAATTTCGTTCTTGTATGTACATTTGGATGTTTTCAATTAATGACAAAGTATATTACGGTAGAACTTGGGAACAGTTCAAAAAATTTCTTGACAGATTGGAACTATACGACAGAGAAAAAAAGATTGTATTCATACACAATCTTGCATTTGAATTTCAATTTTTGAAAGGTGTTTTCAATTTTACAGATGTGCTTGCAAGAAAATCGCACAAAGTTATGAGATGTTTTTTTGAAGATTATAATATAGAATTGCGTTGCACTTATATGATGTCGAATTGTGCATTGAAATATTTACCGAAAATATTTAATTTACCAATAGAAAAACAAGTCGGCGACCTTGATTATTCTTTATTAAGGACGCCGATAACAAAATTATCATCGCAGGAGATGAAATACTGCGAAAATGATTGTTTGGTTATATATTATTATATCCAAAGAGAATTAGAAACATACGAAAGAGTTGACAAAATTCCTTTGACATCAACAGGACATGTAAGGCGTGAATTAAAAGAAAAAGTGTTGAACGACTGGAATTATAAAAATAAAGTAAAAAAAGCGATAAATACAGACCCTCATATATATAATTTATTGCAAGACGCATTTATGGGAGGATATACACATGCAAACTGGATTTATGTTGATGAAATACTAAACAATATTGATAGTTACGATTTTACATCTAGTTATCCCTATATATTAGTTACACATCAATTTCCATCAACAGAATTTAAAAAATGCAATATAAAAAAAGTAGAACAAATGTCCAAAAGGTTTGCATATTTGCTTGTCGTAAAATTTACAAATGTAAAATGTAAATATTACAACAATTTTATTTCACAAAGTAAATGCAGAAATATTGTTGGCGGGCGTTATGATAACGGACGAATAATACAAGCAGAATCCTTTGAAATGACTTTGACTGATGTTGACTTTTATTTTATACTTTCAACATATGATTGTCAATACGAAATTATTGAAAATTATTATTCAAAATATAATTATTTGCCGAAACAATTTATTGAATTTGTACTTGAAAAATATGTAAATAAGACACAATTCAAAAATGTTCAAGGAAAAGAGGTTGAATACGCAAAAGAGAAAAACAAATTCAACGCTTTATATGGAATGAGCGTCACAAATATGATTCGAGATGAAGTTGTTTACGATAATAAAAACGGTTGGAGTGAAAGACCACTTTCAAATGATGAAATTGTTGAGGCGTTAGAAAACGAAAAGAAAAAATCGTTCTTGTCGTTTGCATATGGTGTTTGGGTAACAGCATTTGCAAGAAGTAATTTATTAAAAAATGTCATACAATTGGACGAATTTGTTGTGTATTGTGACACAGATTCGGCAAAATTAAAACAAGGCTATGACAAAAAAATTATTGATAATTACAATAAATTTGTTGAAAATAAAATAAAACACGTTGCAGAAAAACTTGACATTCCAATTGAAAAATTTGCACCAGCAGACGTATTTGGCGAAAAACATATGCTTGGACTTTTTGAATGTGAAACAGAAAAAGGACATTTGCACACATATGACAAATTTATCACGCAAGGGGCGAAAAAATATGCGGTTGAAGTTGACGGCAAAATTGAAATAACTGTCGCTGGAGTACCGAAACAAGGTTCAAAAGCGTTGTCAAGTTTAGATGATTTTAGGGACAATTTTGTTTTTAAATATGAAGACACAAACAAAAATTTAATAATTTATTGCGAAAATCAATTGGAATTTAATTTGACAGACTATCAAGGAAACAGCTATAATATAAAAGACACGTGCGGTTGTTGTGTTATTCCGACAACGTATGTTTTAGGAAAAGCCTTGGAATATTCGAATTTGATTTCGGATAATTCAAGCAAACGTGCAAGATTTAAGGAGTGAAAAGAAATTGAAAGATTTGGAATATATCAAGAAATTTTCGAAAATATCAATTTCGGGAATTTGTGAAAAAAATAAAATAAATAGGGCGAATCTATTAAACAATAAAAGCACACAGAAAAATGCAAAAATAGTTCGCGAGGAAATAGAATCAGAAATTGCAAAACTATATATCAAGGAGAATAAAGAAAATGAGCAACAAAAAAATGATTCATTATAATTTAGATAATATTGATAAAATTGGTGCTAGATTTAATTTAATATATGGAGAGCGTTCCAACGGAAAAAGTTATCAAGTAAAACATAAAAAAGCCGTAGAAAAATATTTAAAAACTGGAAAAAGATTTATTTTAATGCGTAGATTACGCGAAGAAATAACATCGGAGAAAATAGAACAATATTTTCAA
>USJT01000164.1 GCA_900555175.1 uncultured bacterium | reverse complement strand
CTTGCGCTATTTGTTTGTACGGCACCTAGTGACAATAAAAAATCCTCCTGTGTTTTGCACGTTAGAGGACACTTTTGAAAAATATATCTTACTTACTGATGCTCGCAGTAAATAAGTTTTTCTGAGTGTTCCGGCTTTTACGGTTGCGGCACAGCTGGAGATATTCACTCCATTTCCTCTATGTAAAATCGTAGAATAAGAAAAATTCTCTGTCAAATAAATCTTGTGATTTGTTGACAAATTTTAAACAAAGTTATAAAATCAAAATACTTCCATAAGGAAAGCATGGGTGAAAATCCCTCACTGGACCGCAGCCGTTATAGTCGGAATGCTTATTGAAGTTGGTGTTACCACGGAAATCTGGGAGATTTTTTTTATGAAAAATACTATTTTGCATGACAACAGGGTTGTCAGTTTGAACGACGCGAAACGTTCTTTTATGTCTAATGTTGTAGTGAATGACTCTTTAAAAAATGCTAACATTAATTTAGTTGAGAGTTATTTGAAAAAGCTTGATTGGAAGGTTAATGAAAATTCCAATATGGCTTATTCAATTCAAGGTTTAAACAACTATATTGCATCTGAAATCAGCAAACAATACTGGTTAAACAGAGTTTATAGCGAAGATATTAAAAATGCTCATTTGAGAGGAGATATCCACATCCATGATTTGAATATAATTTCTGTATATTGCGTAGGATGGGATTTAAAAGATTTATTAACCGAAGGTTTTACAGGGGTTAAAGGTAAAATCGAAAGTGCTCCTGCAAAACACTTTAGAACTGCTTTAGGTCAGATTGTTAATTTTATGTACACTATGCAGGGCGAAGCTGCAGGTGCTCAAGCTTTTTCAAACTTTGATACTCTTTTAGCACCATTTATAAGTTATGATAATCTTGATTATAAACAAGTAAAACAAGCAATTCAGGAATTTGTATTCAATATGAATGTTCCGACTCGTGTTGGTTTCCAAACTCCATTTACAAATATTACAATGGATTTGACAGTTCCTTCATATTATGCCGAGCAGCCTGTAATTATTGGCGGAGAATTGCAGGAAAGAACTTATAAAGAATTCCAAAAAGAAATGGATATTTTGAATAAAGCCTTCTTTGAAGTTATGATGGAAGGTGATAATTCAGGACGTGTATTTACATTCCCAATCCCGACTTATAACATAACAAAAGATTTTGACTGGGATAATAAAAATATCGAGGGTTTATGGGAAATGGCTGCTAAATATGGTATTCCATATTTTTCTAATTTTATTAATTCAGATATGTCACCTGAAGATGCAAGATCTATGTGTTGTCGATTAAGAATTGATAACAGAGAATTGGAATATCGAGGTGGCGGATTGTTTGGCTCTAACCCGCTTACAGGCTCTGTTGGGGTTGTTACAATTAACCTTCCTAAAATTGCAGAATTTGCAAAAACTAAAGGTGAATTTTTTGAAATGCTTTCTGACAGAATGGAGCTTGCAAAAGAAAGTCTTGAAGTTAAACGTAAATTGTTAGAGGAAATGACTGATAAGAATTTGTATCCTTATACAAAATTCTATTTAAGAGATATAAAGGCTCGTTTTGGAGTTTATTGGAAAAATCACTTCTCAACAATCGGTTTAATCGGAATGAATGAGGCTTGTTTAAATTTCTTGGGCAGTGATATCGGAAGTTTCAGAGGAAAACAATTTGCGCTTGAAGTAATGGATTATATGAGAGCTAAAATTGTAGAGTTTCAAAAAGAAACAGGAAACAATTATAACTTGGAGGCAACTCCGGGAGAGGGCACATCTTACAGATTGGCAAAACTGGATAACGAAAAATATCCGTATTACACAAATTCAACACAGTTGCCTGTAAATTATACTGACGATATTTTTGAAGTTTTGGATCACCAAGATGATTTGCAAACAAAATATACAGGCGGAACAGTTGTTCACATTTATGCAGGAGAAAGAATTCAAAATATTGAAACAATGAAAAATCTTGTTAAAAAAGTTTGTACAAATTATCATTTGCCATATTTTACTTTTTCTCCGACATTCAGCACTTGTCCAAATCACGGATATTTGGCGGGCGAACATTTCACTTGCCCTGAATGTGGTGCAGACTGTGAAGTTTATTCTCGTGTCGTTGGTTATATCAGACCTGTACAGCAGTGGAATAAGGGGAAACAAAAAGAGTTTGCCGATCGTAAAGAATTTAAAATAGGGGAATGCGCATGCAAATAGGTGGAGTACAAAAAACTTCGCTTTTAGATTTCCCTGAAAAAATAAGCACAATAGTGTTTACTCAAGGGTGTAATTTCCGTTGCGGATATTGCCATAACCCTGAGTTAATACATAAAAATCAGCCGGCATGGACTAATGCCGGCTTTTTTGAGTTTTTAAAATCAAGGCAGGGAAAACTTGACGGGGTTGTGATTACAGGTGGGGAACCTTGCTTGCAAAAGAATTTGATTGAATTTATTAAAGAGATTAAATCTTTGGGATTTTTGGTAAAACTTGATTCAAACGGAACGTTTCCTGATGTTTTAGAAAAGGCAATTCCATATTTGGATTATATTGCTATGGATATAAAAGCTCCTTTAGAAAAATATAAAAATATTGTTGGTGTAAATATTGATACTCAAACTATAAAAAATAGTATTGATATGATAATGAGTAGTAATGTTGATTATGAATTTCGGACAACTGTTGTAAAATCTCAATTATCAATAGATGATTTTTCTGAAATTGCAAATCTTATTTGTGGGGCAAAAAGATATTATTTACAAAAATTTGTGCCGACAAAGACTTTGAATGAAAGCTTTATGAAACTTGAAACTTATTCTGATGAAGAATTTAAAGTCATTATATCAATAATTTCAAAACAACTTCCAAATGTATTTGTAAGATAAAAAATTAAAATAAATCATATTTTTATATAAAAAAGTTAATTTTTCTTAAAATTTTTTATTTGTAATTTGCTATATTTAATTTAATGGAGTACAATTTATATATGGTAGTTGATGAAAAATTATATTTTGACATCGAAGCTTAGGAATAAGGAGGAAAAATTTAAACCCGCTAAAACAAGCAAATTTTGGCTTTGGGTAGCAAGTATGTTTTTCTTTAACATGCTGCAAAATCGTTTTTTTGCATTTAGATATAAGGGAGAAGAAAATTATTTTGACGGAGATATTTCTGTCCCGACAATCCTTTTTGCACCTCATTGCAACTGGTGGGATGGTATTGTTCTTTATAATACAACTCATAGAATTTTCCATAAAGAAATAAGATTGATGGTTGAAGAATTAAACAGATTCCCGCTATTAAGACGTGGCGGTGCTTATTCTGTTAATAAAAAATCTGCTCAATCTGCTATGAAGGCTTTACAGTATTCTATCGATGTAGTTGGCGATATAAGAAATATGCTTTGTATATTCCCTCAAGGTATTATCAGACCGCCTCATTACAGACCGATTGAATTTCAGACAGGGCTTGCGTATATCGCTGAAAAAGCTTTAGAAAGATACGGAAAAGTTAATCTTATTCCTATGGCTATTGATTATTGCTTTTTAAGAGATAATAGGCCGGAAGTTATTGTCGAATTTGGGAAACGTATCGAAATGAGAAAAGGTAATGAGTTAGAAAAACTTTCAAGAAAAGAACTTACTCATTATCTTGAACATTCTCTTCAAGAGACTTGCGATAACTTGTTTAATGAAATTTCTCAAGGTGATATTTCAAAATATAATATTTT
>USJT01000163.1 GCA_900555175.1 uncultured bacterium | reverse complement strand
TTGGGCTTGAATTTTTGCAATATAAGCTTGGTGCATATCAGTTTCAGCATCTGCAAAAACTGCTGTTTGTACTGAAAGTAACATTAATGCAAGAATAATTATCTTTTTCATAAACCTCTCCTCCTATTTTGTTATATCTATAATAACATCATTTTTTAATTTTGTACATTATTTAGTGCTTCTTCAGTTGAAAAAGTTATATCTTTTTGTCCGATAAGTTTGCGTAATCCGAGTTTAAGTGTAGATGCCGCAACTGTTCTGTTATTAAATATTATAATAACTCTTACGTTTTTGCTTTTTAGTGTTAAAACCAAATCTTCAAGAGCAAATACGGCAGAAATATCCATACTTTTGATATTAGAACAATCTACAATAACTGTTTTATTATCCAAAACGTCATCAATTCTTGATGCGATTAAAGATGCAGAGCCGAAAAATAGTGTTCCATCAATGTGCATTATCATTGTATGACTTTTTAAATCTTCATCTATATAGTTTTCGTCTTTCAAATCAGAAAGTCCTACAAGTTTGATATCTGTTTGTCTTGCGATATTTGCAGCAAAAAGGATTGAAGATAAAATTACGCCAACGCCTACTGCGAGAATTAAATCGTCAAAAATAGTTATTAAAAATACAAGAAGCATTACAAGTAAATCATTTCTTGGAGCTACTTTTAGAAGTCTTATAAATTTGTAATCAATAATTCCAAATCCGACTTTAATTAAAATTCCTGCTAAAACGGCAAGCGGAATTTTTGCAGCTGCCGGAGCTAGAAATATTATTACCATAATAAGAAAGATTGCATGAATTATTCCTGAAAGCTTTGTTCTCCCACCGCTTTTAATATTTACGGCAGTTCTCATCATCGCACCGCAAGATACCAACCCTCCAAATACCGATGCTACAATATTTCCTATCCCTTGTCCGATTAATTCTTTGTCTGATTTATGCTTGGTTTTAGTTAATGAATCTGCAACAAGTGATGTTAACAGAGTGTCTATTGAACCGACTACTGCAAGTGTTAATGCAATCGGTATAATTATTTCAATTTCTGATAATTTGAATGTTGGCAATACAAAAGCAGGGAAGTTTCTTGGAATTTCTCCTATTGTTTTAACGTCAAAATTAAATCCAATAGCGATTACAGTTCCAAGAATTAGGGCAATTAAAGGCGGAGGTAAGAATTTTGCAATTTTTTTAGGGGTAAAAAATACTATCAAAAGTGTTATTGCACCTAAAATAATGCTGTGTAAATCTGCACTTCCCAAGGATTTTATCGCATTAATTAATCCTTCAACCGGAGTTCCGCTAAATTCTATCCCTAAAAAAGGATTTATTTGCAAAAGTAAAATGATAGCTCCAATCCCGCTCATAAAACCAGAAATTACAGGATATGGAATGAAGTTTACGAGTTTTCCGACTTTAAAAATCCCAAGTATAATTTGAAAAAGTCCTGATAAGAATATCGCTGCGAATATAAGGTTCGGATTATTTGAATGTAGTGCAATTACGGATGCTATAACAACAGTTAAAGGACCTGTCGGGCCTGTGATTTGTGTCGGTGTTCCGCCAAACAAAGATGCAAGCATACCGACAATTATTGATCCGTATATACCTGCAGTCGCGCCAAGTCCGCTTGATACACCAAAGGCAATAGCTAAAGGTAGTGCTATTATCCCTGCTGTAATTCCTCCGAGTAAATCTCCTTTAAAGTTTGCAAATATCCCTGTCTTCATAATGTAATTCCCCGTTTCATTGTATAAAATATTTTATAACAGAATATTTTATATTTTACAAGGGGAAGTTTGGGGATTTGTTACACAAGTCCTTCTTTTAAAGCTTTTACTGCGGCTTGAGTTCTATCATCTACAACAAGCTTTTGTATAATATTGCATACGTGAGCTTTTGCGGTGTGCTCAGATATTGTCAGTTCTTCTGCAATCTCGTGGTTTGAAAGTCCTTCAACTACAAGTTTTAAAACTTCGTATTCTCTTTGAGTAAGGTTTGCGTGCTGCTCTTTAAACATCGCTCTTGACATTTGACGAGGAGGAATTACCCCGCAATTCTTTTCTCGTAATATTGGTACTACTTGTGGATCAAGCCACATCGCACCGTCTTTTACTGTTTTTATAATCATTTTTAAAGCATCTGTACTTATATCCTTCATTACGTAAGCACAAGCACCGGCATGAAGCGCGTCAATTATTTCTTGTTCACTGAGGTGTGATGTCAAAATGATAACTTTTGCCTTGGAATCATGTTCAAGAATTCTTTTAGTCGCTTCTATCCCTGAAATATCAGGCAAACCTATATCCATTACTACAACATCAGGATGTGTAATTTTAAATTGTTCAACTGCTTCTTTCCCGCTTTGGGCTTCTGCTGAAACTATTATTTCATCTTGACCTTCAAAAAGTGATTTCAAACCTACACGTATAAGTTTTTGATCTTCTACAAGTAATATTTTTATTGTCATAATATTTCTCCCTATATTACTTATAAAATTTTTATTGAGCGAATTAATCCCTTTATTATGAAAAAATCGTGCTAATATTATGTTTTATTGACTTATATTAAAAATGATGATTTAAAGTTTAATTAAATCTTAATATTTTTTATAGCAAAATAAATTATTTTGCATTATTATATAATTGGTAAATATACATAAGGCGTATTGATATGAAATATTCAAAATATTCAACGATTATAGTAGGGAGCGGTATTGCAGGATTGTACGCTGCCTTAAAAATTGCCCAACAGGTAAATTTGCCTGACGGTTTGCTTTTGATTACTAAATCAAAATTGGGTGAAAGTAATTCCAGATATGCACAAGGCGGTATGGTTGGAGTTATGAAGGAAAATAAAGCGGATTCAACTGCTTCTCATATCTCTGATACTATCAAGGCCGGCGCAGGTTTAAGTGAATTTAATACAGTAAAATATATATCAGAACATTCAGATGCGGTTATAAAAGATTTGTTAAAATTCGGTGTCGAATTTGACCGTGATGAAAATAATAATTTATGCTTTACAAAAGAAGCTGCACACAGTGTAAGAAGAATTTTACACTCAGGCGGAGATGCAACTGGCAAAATGATTGAAAAAGCATTGTGCCGTAAAGTTCAAGAAAATGAAAATATTGAAGTTTATGAACAAACTGATGCCGTTGAGCTTCTTGTAAGCGGAAATGAATGTAAGGGTGTTTTAGTTTATAACGATGATACTCAAGAGTATGAAACAATTTATTCTCCTGCCGTAATCCTTGCAACAGGCGGTATCGGACAATTATATAAATATACGACAAACCCTGTCGGTGCAACAGGTGACGGTTTAGCAATCGCTTATAATGCCGGTGCTATTATGCAGGATATGGAATTTGTACAGTTCCACCCGACAGCTTTGGCAATAGATTGCGGAGAAAACAGGTTCTTAATTTCAGAAGCCGTAAGAGGTGAAGGTGCAAAACTTTGCGATGCTGACGGCGTTGAATTTATGGCTAAATACGATGAAAGAAAAGAACTTGCGCCTAGAGATATTGTTACACGTGCAATTTTTAACGAAATGAAGAAAAACAATACGGATAATGTTTATCTGAACGCTACATGTATTGATGCTAAAAAACTTGCAAAACGATTCCCGAATATTTCTCAAAAATGTTTGGAAAACGGTATTGATATTGCACATGATTTTATTCCTGTTGCTCCTGCTGCACATTATTATATGGGCGGTGTTAAGACAAATCTTAAGGGTGAAACATCTGTTAGC
>USJT01000162.1 GCA_900555175.1 uncultured bacterium | reverse complement strand
TTAACTTTTTCTTTATCCTGTATTGTTTCTTTTACCGGGGGTTCTTTAAAAAATTGACCTAATCTTTTAAGCATAATTACTTACCTGCCTTAATAACTTGAATATTTCTTGTTTCCGTAATTTCATGGCGAGCATCTTTAATAAGTTCTCTTTTTTCTTCATCCAGCCTGCATCCGCCAACCAATCTGTCAATAAATCCTGTATTTAATTTAACTGCTTTATCAAAGGCTCCAACCTCTTCCAAAACATCTTTAATCTGATGTAAATCATACCCGAAAGACTGTTTTGAATTATAAACAAGAGTTTCACCCGATTGAGAAATTATAGGTTCACCACCTTGTTCAAAATAAAGTTTAAATACAGATTTCAAATCCTGCAATTCTGATTGCAAAGTTGTAACAGTCTGCTGAATTCTCAAAAATCTTTCAAACAAATATTCAACATTATCGAGCTGTTTTACTTCCCAATCATATTTTTGAAGATACAATTTTTTCAATTTCGGATAAGCTAAAGCAAGTCCCATAGTATCAGCCATTGCACGGTGATGATTGTTCAATTCAACATGGAATTTTGTAGTCAAAGACCGTGAGAAGGCAAATCAGGATAAACTTCTTTAAACATCTGTTGAGAATCAATTCTTGGATTTGTCAACTCTTTTCCAAAAGTTCTCAAACTTGCTTCATTCAAAAACGAATAATCAAATATACAGTTGTGAGCAACAATCGGGTAATCACCAATAAATTCAAGAATTTTAGGCATTGCTTCAGCTTCAGTCGGAGCATCAGCAACCATCTCTTGAGTAATACCATGGATTGCCATACTGGATTTTCTAATATGTTGTTCAGGATTAATCAATGTTTGGAATTCATCTTTAATTTTGCCGTTTTCAAGTCTGACAGCAGCAAATTCCACCATTTTTTCTTTTGTATAATCCAATCCCGTTGTTTCTGTATCAAGAACAATTTCTATTATCTTTTTTCTTGCCATATTCTTATCCTATTGAGTTCTTACAAGATGATAGCACAAAAAAAAATTCTGTGATAGAATAAATCCGTTAAATAAAAAGTAAGGAGATATAATAATGTCAAACGCAGTTGATATTAATGACGCAAGTTTTGAACAAGAAGTTCTAAATTCCGAACAACCCGTTGTAGTGGATTTTTGGGCTCCTTGGTGCGGACCTTGCAGAAAATTAGGGCCAATCTTAGATGAAGTTGCTCAAGAATTTTCAGGCAAAGTAAAATTTGTAAAAGTTAACACTGATGAAAATTTAAAAACAGCTCAAGATTATGCAATAAGCGGACTTCCAAGTCTTTTAGTATTCAAAAACGGCAAAGCACTTGAAAGATTGGTAGGTCTAATGCCTAAATCTACAATTATTTCTAATATTGAAAAACATTTATAATTTAATAAAAAAATTGTTACAATTGTAAACTCCGTAAAACAATGATTTTACGGAGTTTTTACGTTATATCAAAGATTTCGGGGCATTATTCGTTAAAGTTTTACGCACAGTTTTCCGATACATAAATAAAAAGGAAAAAAGGAAAACTATGCAAATCGAAGGCATGCCAAATAAATATGAAATATTTCAGGATTTTTACCTTATAACTAATGGTGAACAAATTAGTTATACAGATGCCTTACGCCTTTATTATCAAATGGATAACGACGAAAGAGTCGAATTCGAGCAATTTTACAAAGATGAAACAGGATATGAAATAATTGATGCAAACGGTTATAACCTTCCGCCAAGCATCGAGCTAACAACTGATCCTGAAAACCCTGACGAACTTCTTGTTAAAGGCACTAAAACCGTTATGAAAAAAGAAAAACAAGAAGACGGAAGCTTCAAATATGTTGAAAAAACATATAACGTTTATGATTCAAACTTATCAAACGTAAATTCTTTCAATATCGCTCTAAAATATAGCATTGAAGCTTATGCAAAGAAAAGCGGCAAAATTCTTGACCCTCAATGGTCAGGTTATTCTGCTGAAGAAATTGTCCAAATGCAACAAGACGGTGTAGATATTCCTCAAGATATTATCGATATTGCAAACACAATTATGCAAAGCCAAGGTTCCAACGTTGAAAGTTCAACAGAAGTAGATGAAGGCAACCCTGAAGAAGTTACTGAAAAAGAAATATACCTTGACTTAATTCCAAAAGCTAAAAAGAAAATTGAACAATGTAACGATAACAACGACAAATTAAGCGCACAAATAGATGAACTTTTGCCAAAAGCTCAAGCTGAAAACCAAAACTTTGAAGATAAAATTAAAAATCAAAAAAAAGCATTAGAAGAATATGAACAACAACTAAAAGAATGGAGAAAACTTCAAGACAAAGTTAATAACGGAGAAGCATTAACAGATACAGAAGCTCAACGTTACGCAGAACTGACAGGAATGCTTGAAAACAAACAAAACAAAAATTCCGATGAAATGATATTTGATAAAAATGAAATTGCAAAATCATTAAATCAAATAAACATTCTTGCAGTTCTTGGCGAAGATTTAGGCGACAAAACAACATACATCGGCGATATGCTTGCTGATTACACAGCAGATTCAAAATACAAAAGAACGACTAACACCGTTTCACAAGAAACAGGCTTTATATCAACAATTCTATCAATGGCACAAGGTAAAACATTAGCTAAAGAAGCCAATAGAATTGGTAATGATACAATGGAATATTCAGCCGATACAATAGATTCTACACAAGATATTGCAGCAAGCATCGGTGTAGAAAACAGCGTATTATCTGCAAGTGAATTACAAAGCACAAATACAGTATCAAAAACAACTGACCAAGCAAATGACGTAGAATCATCAGCACAAACAAATCCTGCAAACAGCGAAGATAAGCAGGACAAAGATGCTGCTGCAAATAAAAACGATACATCAAAACAAGATTTTATACTTAATGATGACAGTGTAAAACAACTTACAGAACAAGCAGGCACAATAAATACAGATTTACAAAAACAAACAAAACAAGCACTTACATCAATAAATATAGCAAAAAGCCATAAAGATTTTGCAGAACTTGCACAGAAAAAAGTGGATACCCTAATCAAAGCATACAATAAAGAAGAAGAAGCACGTCAACAAAAAATTCAAAAGCTAGAAGACGAAAATACAAACGCTAAAAAAGACTTAGAAGATTTGACAGGCAAAACTTCCGGCGAAATCGATACAGAACTTCAAAACGGCAACAACAATGATACTGCCAAAACAGATGCCAATACTCAAAGCAAAATTGCAGAGAAAAAACAAATAATTAATACTAATAATAACGAAATTCAAAGCATAAACCAAGAAACAGAAGCTGCTAAAAAGGAATTCCAAACTCAAACATCAAAAGAAAAATCAACACTAAATCAAGCAATTCCTGAAGATATCACATCTCAAGCAGAAGCAACAGAATACAAAGATTCAATAATTCCTGAATACACAAATCAATTAGATTTCACAAACAATTCGGGAGTAACTCTTGCACGCATAGGCGCATACTTTATAGAAATGGCTTTAAGACAATTCCTATTCTCAAAACGTGCAAGATGGCTATACACAAAAGGAGTTCAAAGCCAACAAATCGGCAACAGCGCACAACTTGAAGCAACAAAACCATATAAAGCAGAAGCAGAAAAAGCTACAAATGAAGCATTTGTAAATATTTCAGATGCTCTAGCAAACTTGAATACACTTGATTCAAAAATAGTTACAATAACAGGCGACAATGCAGCCGCAACAACAGCCGCAGCAGAAAA
>USJT01000161.1 GCA_900555175.1 uncultured bacterium | reverse complement strand
TTTCAGATATAATTTTATCTAAAACCAAATCAAGTTCAGCTTCATCATATCCGACATCAACAGAAGCTCTATCATGAGCTTTTGCAAAACCTTTTGCTTGAAGTGCAGAATTTACAAGCGGTAAAAAATCATTATCATTAATTTTTATAACCCCTTTTGCCGCAATATCATCTGTCGTAAATAATCTGCCTCGATAAAGATATTCAATATTTTGAGCTTCATTTTTAGTTAACAAAATAGCACCCGGAAAAGGTGCAAAATCCAAGATTGAATTAAAAGAACCTGAGCCGAAATGTCCTTTTAGATTTTTAAAATCGTTAAAATACGGAAAAGCATGTGATATCAATAAATTCCCGTTTGTATATATATCAATATCTTTATCTTCAGTAAATTGCAACAATAGAGCTAAATCTTCAAAGTTAGACCCGGAAACCATTATAGCTTTATTTGGTCGAGTAGAGAATGAAACTTCTGTTTTTTTACAAACTCCATATTTTTGGGTTCTAAGCTCATTTATTGACTTTAAGAGATTTATATCTTCTCTTGCAAGATCATCAATATATCCCTTCATTGTATCAAATAATATTCTGTTTGAATTAAAAAGATTTATTGCTTTCAAAACCTTATTTTCAGGAATTTCTGAGATTTTACCCAACTCGTACAAACTTACAAGGTTTGAACAAACACTTTTTATAATACTTCTTAAAATTTCTGCAATATATTTTTTCTCAAAATTAAGTTTTTTATATTTGCTTAAAAACTCTTTATCACCTTTTTTAAGTATTTCAGAAAGACTTGTGTTTGGCGAGAATTTAACAAGATTTTTCAAGTCCTCGCACTTTACATTATTTTCTTTGCAAATTTTCAAATATTCTTTTCTGCAAACTACAAGATTTACATATTGTTTTGAAAAT
The DNA here is from genome assembly GCA_900555175.1 of uncultured bacterium. Taxonomy (GTDB): domain Bacteria; phylum Cyanobacteriota; class Vampirovibrionia; order Gastranaerophilales; family Gastranaerophilaceae; genus Stercorousia. The sequence goes on along the minus strand of USJT01000161.1, from coordinate 2,886 downwards.
GAATCAAGAATTTGCGATTCTGAAAAATCCCTTGCAGAATCGATTACAGCAATTTCTTTGATAATATTTTTAATGATATCTTGCTTTCTTATATCAAAATCAATTAATTTTAAAAGATAAAATGCGGTCTGTCTAAACAAAATATACATAACTTCCTGCATGGAAGATATGTTTGGGGAAATTGAACAAGCCCCTTTTGCGACACATTCGTTATATTCAAAACTGGAATTGTAATACATATAAACTAAACCTTACTTTTCACATATTTAATAATATCTTCAGACTCATACATTGAAACATTGTTTTCCTTATCATCAAGAAAAGGAACCTGCTTTTCTCCACCAATTTTTATTAAATTATTAAGATTTTCAGGATTATGTATATCTAATTTGTTATAAGGAATATTATTTTCCTCTAAAAAATCCATAACCTTATGGCAATACGGGCATGATTCCGATACATATAAATCAAACATTTTATAATTCTCCTTGTATTAAAATTATAAAACTTCATTTTTTTAATAAATTCCCCTATAAGTTAATAAATAAATTATACAATTGCATAAGAATAATTTTTATATTAAAATTATATCTATGAAAAATATATTATTTGTATTTGGCACACGCCCTGAAGTTATAAAACTTGCTCCCGTTATATTGGAGTTAAAAAAATATCCCGATAAATATAATGTAATTGTTTGCAATACAGAACAACAAAAAGAGCTTTCTAACCAAACGCTTGCGTATTTTGGCTTAAAAGCTGATTTGAATTTGGATTGTATGAAGCCGAATCAATCATTGATGGAGGTTCAAACAAGAATCTTAACAGCGTTAGATAAAGTTTTTAAAGAACATGTAATAGATGCAACAATCGTTCAAGGTGATACAATGACCGTTTTATGCGGAGCATTAGCAAGTTTTTACAATAAAATTCCTGTATATCATGTAGAAGCAGGTCTTCGCTCATACGATATATATGAACCGTTTCCTGAAGAGGTTATGCGACAAATGACTTCACGTGTTGCTACATTACATTTTGCACCTACCGAAAAAAACAGGAATGCACTTTTAAAAGAAAATATTTCTGATGACAAAATTCATGTAGTCGGAAATACTGTAATAGATGCACTATTCTGCTTATCAGATGAAACTCTTAACAGTGCAAAATCATATTTTGAAGGTAAAGGAATTAATGTTGATGATAAATTAGTATTAATAACTGCTCACAGACGTGAAAACCACGGTGAAAGAATTGACAGAATTATTAATGCTATTGAATTTTTAGCTAAAAAATACACTGATCATACATTTGTAATTCCTGTTCACCCAAATCCAAATGTAAAAAATAAAATTCATTCAAGATTGGAAAACTACCAAAATATAAAACTTTTAGAACCTTTAGATTATCCATATCTTGTATATTTGATGAAAAATGCAAAATTAATTCTAACAGATTCAGGCGGAATTCAAGAAGAAGCGCCGTCATTTGGCTGTCCGACACTTGTTATGAGGTATGAAACTGAAAGACAAGAAGGTATTGATGCAGGAGTATCAATTTTAGTCGGGGCAGATTATGACAAGATTATATCACACAGTGAAGATGTGCTTTCAAAATCCAGAGCTGAAACAAGATTAAAAGCTCAAAATCCTTACGGCAACGGCACATCTGCAAAACAAATAGAAGAAATTATATCTGAACAATTCTAATTAATAATTTTTATTTTTTATAATTGTTTTGGAATTTTTTGTTTATAATTTTGCGGCAGTTCTTCTGCTCTCATAGCTTCTTATTGTTTCGCCTTTAAGAACGTGTTTTGAATAACTCTTTAATCTGTAATTAATTTTAGGAGATTCAGAAAGTTCTTTTTGGAAATTTCTGTACATAGCTTTTTCACGTTCTTTTATGATTTCATTTATATCAGGCTTAGTTTTTGGTTGAGTCTTTCTTGCAGAGCGCATAACCATTAATAATAAGACTATTGAGATTATACTCCACAAAACTTTTCCTTCCCCTACAACACTTACAGTAACCGGAGATGAATCAGGGGTTTCAAAGACTATGTTTGCCATAGAAATTCCCGGAGCTTCAATATATACTTTTAACTCGTTATTTTTTGCATTTTCAATAACTAACCCTTTTACCTTTGATGCATTTTTATAAAGAGTATTTATATCAGGAGATTGAGTAATTCCCTTCATAGTAAGTACAATTTTATCAGGAGATTCAATCTCTCTTTTTAATTTTGTAATCTGATCAGAACGCAAAATTACAGATGTCTGACCGTCATTATTATCTATTACAATTGAGTTCAAATAATTATCACTTGCAAATGCAGCAAGTCCTGAAAATAAAAATATGGTAACTAATAATTTTTTCAACATATCCAATCCTCTCCATTTATACAATACTTTAGATTATGTAAATTCACATCAATCATTAGTTTTAAGGGGATAAATCAATAGGTTGATATATTATGTTAAAAAATGTTACAAAAGAAGCACATGCCGAAATTCAACAAAAAAATAATTGTTTATATAAATGTAAGACATGAGATATTAATAGGAGCAGGTTATGAATAACATTTCATCTAAAACAGAAACTATGGCTAACAATAATATTAGAAGCACAAAACCGGCAGAATCAGTTGAAACCGCAGGTTCATTAGCTTCAAACCAACCACAAAGCTTATTTAAAACAAATGTATACGATGTATTTTCATCAAGCAATCCTTTCTCTGTTGATTACACACAATATGCATCTTCAGGTGAAACAGTTGCATTTGGTGGCGGATTTTTAAGCAGCTTTTCAAGCGCAGTTTCAACATTAACCTCTGCAGGTTCAAGTTTTACAGGCGGAACAGCAACAGCCAGCACAGGAGCAAGAGCA
>USJT01000160.1 GCA_900555175.1 uncultured bacterium | reverse complement strand
ACACCGTGGAAACAACTCCAGCTTGATGCTTGTTTTATATCAACTTCGCAATCGCTTCTGTATTTTTCAAGGTATTCACCGTAATTTGTGATTGTAAAGCCTTCATCTTTAGCTTTTATTTTTAAAATATATGCAAGAGCCATATCGCCAAATTTTGTATGGTGTCCGTAACTTTCACCATCTGTTGCGATATGAACTAATTGAGGATAATCTCTTAAATCAGATACCCCTTCTTTTAAACGTTTAATAAACTTGTTGCCGTCTTTTAAAAGTTCGTCAAAAGCGACAGAACGTGATATTGCACCATCGTAGAAGAATAAGTCGATTGATTTTCCCGGTGCTGATTTAATATTATATTTGTAAGAGCGTGCAGGATCGATATTGCCCCAACTTACATCAGTCCAGTCTTTATCTTTTTCTTTTTTGAATTTCAAGGCCTGATATGGTGACAAAATTGTAAATTTAATTCCGTTTTCGACTAAAAGTCTTAACGTATCATCATCAACTGCAGTTTCTGCAAGCCACATTCCTTCAGGTTTGCGCCCAAAACGGTATTCAAAATCTCTGATACCCCATTTTATTTGGGTTTCTTTATCCTTTTCATTAGCAAGAGGCATAATGATATGGTTGTAGACTTGAGCTATTGCATTTCCGTGTCCGTTATGTTGAGAAATGCTTTCGATATCGGCTTTGATAATTCTTTCATAAGTTAAAGGTGCGTAATGCTCCATCCAAGAAAGAAGAGTTGGTCCGAAGTTAAAGCTCATGTGCTCGTAGTTGTTAACAACATCAAGAATTCTGTTTCTGCTGTCAACTATTTTAGAAACGGAGTTAGGGTTGTAGCATTCTTTGTTAATCCTTTCATTCCAATCGTGGAAAGGTAGGGCACTATCTTGAAGTTCAATTGCTTCAAGCCAAGGATTTTCTCTTGGTGGTTGGTAAAAGTGTCCATGTATCGTTAAAAAGACTTCATTTTTTTTATCGCTCATTTCTTAACTCCGTTATAAATTATTTGTGTTTTTTTATTTCTCTTCTTTTGGTTTAGTGCTTATTACAGTGAATTTTTCAGCGTCCATCCAAGCATCTCCCAAGGCATTAGAAAATACTTTTCCGCTAAATTCTACGATGTCGCCTGAATTCAAGTCGATATATTTTTCAGCTTCTGCTCTTTTGATAAAGATTTTCAATTCTGAAAGCGGAATGTTGTGATCTGTAACATCAGGACGTTGGATTAAGAATGAGATGTAATCCTGAGAACTTCTCATTGCAGGTTTGTAGTCTAGTCCAAGTGTTGAAAATTTATCGAATTTAGCTTTTATTTTAACATTTTTATTAAGGTAAAAATTTGGTCTTGCAACAATATCAAGTGGGTTTACGGTTGAATATGTCGGTGTTGCGGTTTGGGTTTTAATGCCATTTGCATTAACGATTGTATAACCTGTTGTTGCTGCAAATATATTAGTACCTGCGGCTATTGCCAATACAAGTATAAAAATTTTAAATTTTTTAAAATCCATTAATAGAATCCCCTTCTCTTATTTTTTACATCAATATCTTAGCACAATATTTGTTTTTTGTAACTACCCGAATCTATTATATTTGTTAAATTATGTTATTAAATTTTGATATTTTAAATTATTGCGCTAATATGCGTTTTGTGATATCATTTTTTAGAAATATAGGAGAGTTCGGGTTTTATGGCTAAAAAAAAAATTTTTTTAAAAAGCTTATGTCTGCAGCGAGGGCGACTATTATTGCTCCGTTTTTCGCAAATAATGTTGAGGAGATAAAAACAGTTGCGGAAGCTTATAAATTGGCAAAAAATAGTCCAGGAACTATTGAATTGACAGGTATGCCTGTTTATGAACCTGAAAAAATAGGATTACCAAAAGGAGCTAATCAGCTTTTATTTAATGATGGCGCTGTTGTTGGAAGATGTGCAGCTGCAAGAAAAATTGTCGGTGATCCTGATTGTGATTTGCAAGTTTTGTTGCCTGTTATAAGAGAAGCAATTTACCGTACAAGAGATAGGCTAATGTATAGAACAGAAGCTTTAATTGGGCTTGATAAAGATTTTATGGTAAAAGCTCATTTGCTTATCCCTGAAGGATTTGAAAATATTTTGTATAGCTGGATGCTGAATTTTCAATATATAAATGAAGTTTATGCAGATTTATATGCAGGTTCAAGAAATATTGATGAAGGAGATATTTTTGTATTTTCTGATCCTGATTGGTCACATCCTGATTTTCCATACGGATTGACCTTCTTTGATCCGGAACATAATTGTGCGGCAATTTTAGGTATGCGATATTTTGGCGAACATAAAAAAGGAACTTTAACTCTTGCTTGGGGATGTGCTTCCCGTAACGGTTATGCATCTTGCCACGGTGGTATGAAACGTTACAATCTTGGAGATGGAAAATCCTTTAGAACAGCAGTGTTTGGACTCTCAGGTTCAGGCAAATCGACTATTACTCATGCAAAACATGGTAACAAATTCAATATTACAGTTTTGCACGATGATGCTTTTATAATAAATGTCGATAAAAAATATTCTATCGCTTTAGAACCTTCTTATTTCGATAAAACAGCAGATTATCCTATCGGCAGTGAAGATAATAAATTTATTTTAACTCAGCAAAATGCTGGTGCAATAGCATTCCCTGACGGTAAGATCGTATCTGTTACGGAAGATATCAGAAACGGAAACGGACGTGCAGTTAAATCAAAACTCTGGTCGCCTAATAGAGTTGATAGAATTGATGAGCCGATAAACGCTATATTTTGGCTTATGAAAGATCCTACAATTCCGCCTGTTTTGAAACTATCTGGGCCTTCTTTAGGTTCTGCAATGGGCGCAACTCTTGCAACTAAAAGATCTTCCGCAGAAAGACTTGCTAAAGGTGTTGATCCAAATGCTTTGGTTGTAGAACCTTATGCAAATCCTTTCAGAGTTTATCCGCTTTCTGTTGATTATGAAAGGTTTAAAAAATTAATCTCTGATGGTGTTGATTGTTATATCTTAAACACAGGAGATTATATGGGAACAAAAGTTAAAAAAGAAACGACTTTAGCTATAATTGAAGCTATCGTTGAAGGAAATGCCAAATTCCATAAGTGGGAAAATTTCTCGGATATTCAAATTATGGATATTGAGGGTTTTGACACATCTTTTTCAAATGCGGATTATGCAAAACAATTCAAGGCTCGTATGAATGATAGAATAGAGTTTGTAAAATCTCGTGAAACTGAAAAAGCAGGGCGTGATAAACTTCCTGCAGATGCTTTGGAAGCTTTAAATTCAGTTATAAATGAAATTCCTGTGTAGTGAAGAAAAGGTAGTTTTTATGCAAAAAAGAAATGCAATGTCTAATATGGGTTATGCAATTATTTCCGTAATTGTGCTTGGCGTCATTATGATTATAAGCACACCTATGATAATTGATAGTTATAAGGTCGGAAATAAAGATAATTCTCAAAATCCGTCTGAAGAAAGTCAAAATATTGATGAAAGAAGAGCACGTGATAGAGAAGATTATAATAATTCCATAGGAAATGTTACAGAACGTGATATCCTTGATATGAGTAATAAAATAAGACGGATTGAAAGTGATTTTGATTTAAGAATTAGAGAACTTGAAAGAAATCAAAGAGAAGCTCTCGGAAATAATTCATCAGGTCAAACTCAAGGCTCGGAAAGAGAAATGTCTGATAAATTTGTTTGTACTATTGAAGGTAATTTGGATGCTGAGGGGAATATAATTCCTCTGGATAGTAAATCTGTTATGCAATCAGGCA
>USJT01000159.1 GCA_900555175.1 uncultured bacterium | reverse complement strand
GCATCAGCGAAACTCCATTCATCAAGAGCAACGTTTAAAGTAACTGCTTGAGATAAAGCTGACAATGCTTTTTTGTAAGCTGCTTTGTATTGAGCACCTTGAGTTGAGTTAATTAATGTAGGCATAGTCATTGCAGCTACAACACCGATGATACCCAATGTGATTAACACTTCTGCAAGTGTAAAACCGAATCTTTTTGTCATAATCTTTTCACCTTTCTTTTTTGTAAAACTTTCTGATTCCTCAAAAATGTTCTACGCTTATTTTATCTCTATCCTCTATTAAAATTTTGTATAATCGAATCTCTCCAAAAAGTATGGATATGCATAAAAACTCTTTTGAAAAATCTTTTTGTATCTTCATTTTAAAGTATATTCTTGAAAAAGTCAATAGCTTTACAAAAATTATTAATTAATTTTAACTAATTCTAAAGGATTAGAGAAGCAAAAATCATACATTCGTAGTATATATTATATAAATATAGAATATAAAAAACGGCGGAGTTTTCACTTCGCCGACAAAAAGATTCGATTTTAAAACTTTTTGTTTAATCTAAGATTGATTTATTTTACGTAAGCAATTTATAAAAGTATTCAATCTTAGAAATTATTTATTATACAATACTGCTCTTGCTGCTGGAGAGTTTGGTAGTATTGTTTGGTCATAAAACATAACCGGATAAACATCTGTTGGGTTTTTAGTTACACAAGAACTACCTCTTTGGGCACCGCTATTGTCGCATTTGACGAATTTATTTGGAGCTTTAATACCATTTACGTCAATGAAACCTTTGCATAACTTATCTCTTCCATTAGCACCAAGAGTTTCATCAATTGTACATCCTGCCGAGTTAGATGGGAATGTGAACATTATGCCATCATTAAAGAATAGAGTTGTATTGTTTGCTGTCCCTACTCCTGTTCCAGTTGCGTTAAATCCGTTAGGATCTCCGCTTACGGTATAATCCCCTGTTTTTACACCTGCAAATGCACCAGTTTCAGTTCTAACAACGTTCATTCGGCTTTTGAACATATCTTCCAATTTGTAAGTGGAAGTGTTTGCATCTGCGAAGTTCCATTCATCAAGAGCAACGTTTAAAGTAACTGCTTGAGAAATCGCAGACAATGCTTTTTTGTAAGCTGCTTTGTATTGTGCGCCTTGTGTTGAGTTAATCAATGTAGGCATTGTCATTGCAGCAACTACCCCGATGATACCTAAGGTAATCAATACCTCAGCCAAAGTAAAACCTGAAATTTTTCTCATAATCTTTTCACCTTTCTTTTTTAAGATTTACTCTCTTAATCACTCTATGTTATTGTCCAATTCTCGGATATGCATTAATCGTAGTTTTTAATAAACTAATAGTTATACACTTATTTTAAATTATTTTCAAGTGATTGTCAAGGGGTATAAAGTGTTTATTACGGAATTTGAATTAAAAAACGTGATATTATTACTTATTTTTATTCAAAAAAACGGGTATTATATATACTATGGAAAATAAAAAACTTTTAGGCAGAAGAATAAAAGAAATTAGAAAATCTAAAGGTTTAACTCAGGAACAGTTATCCGAGATGATTGATATTGAAACATCTTCGCTTTCAGGAATTGAATCGGGGAGGTTTTATCCTTCATTGCATGTATTGGAAAAGATTGCGGATGTTTTTGGGGTTGAGCTTATTGAATTTTTTAAATTTTCTTCCGTAAATTTACCCGAAAATCTTGATAAAGCTATTATTGATATTATTGAAAGACAAGACAAAAATAATAAACGTTTGATATATAAATTGTTGGCTGCTGCTTTTTATTACCATTAGTTGAAAAAAAAATCTGTCATGCTATTATTTTTTATACTGTTTACGGGTATGTGTTAAACAGTGATGTGTATTAGTAAGAAGGGGTAATTATGACTTGTACTTTAGAATCTAAATCTAACGTTTTATCAGATAGTGCCAAAAAGACTATAAGAAAAGCTCTTAAAGTCCTTGGTAAAAAAGAGATTGCTTTTATTATGCATAATGGAAGTTTTCCGTCTGCAAAAGACCAAAATACAGGTTTTGGAAGTATTAATACTGATGGCGGTAAGGAATTTATTGAATATGTTTCAGGATTGTTTGATGCTATTCAGCTTGGACCTGCAGGAAAAACAAAATCTTGCGATTCTTCTACTTATACCGGAACAATTTTTTCAGGAAACCCGCTTTTTATTGATTTGAAAGAATTAACTACTAAAAATTGGGGAAAAATCCTTTCTGAAAATACATATAACGAAATTGTAAACGGAAACCCTAATAAAGATGTTAATAAAACAGCTTATTCTTACGCTTATAAAAAATATGGCGAAGCTTTGCAGGAAGCATGGAATAACTTTAAGGCTAACCCTGTTAAAAAATTAGAAAAAGAATTTGAACATTTCAAAATTGAAAACAGCTTTTGGTTAGATAAAGATGCTTTGTATGAAGCATTATCAATTGAGCATGGTAATGATTATTGGCCTTTATGGGAATCTGAAACAGATAAAAATTTGTTTAATCCTCAATCTATTGAGCAAAAAATGCAATTTGCTGAAAGAATTAAAGAAATTGAAAAGAAATATGAGGATGAAATTGAACTTTATAAGTTTACTCAATTTATCATAAGCATGCAAAATGAGGAAACAAGAAAATTCGCTAAAAAACATGATATTAAAATGATTGCAGACAGACAGGTTGCTTTTTCTGACAGAGATACTTGGGCTTATCAATCATTGTTCTTAAAGGGTTGGTGCTTGGGATGTCCTCCTGATTACTTCTCAAAAGACGGTCAGGCATGGGGATTTCCTGTTATGGATCCTGACAGAATGTATAATGCTGACGGATCTTTGGATGAAGGCGGTTTATTGTTAAAAAATCTTTATAAGAAAATGTTTAAAGAAAACCCTGGTGGTGTTAGAATTGACCACATTGTAGGCTTGATTGATCCTTGGGTTTACAAACAAGGCAAAAAACCAAAAATTGAGGAAGGTGCTGGCAGATTGTATTCATCTCCTGAACATCCTGAACTTTCAAAATATGCTATTGCTAAAGTTGAAGATTTGGATATGGAATTAACTGCCGATAAAGAAAAAAGAGTTAAAACTTTATCTAAACAGCAGATAAAAGATTACGGCAGATTGATTGAAAAAATTGTTATTGCTGCTGCAAAAGAAGAAGGATTAGATAAAGATGCTATTGTTTGTGAAGATTTAGGAACTTTGACTAACCCTGTTGCTGCTGTAATGAAAGAATTTGGTTTGCAGGGTATGAAGTTGACTCAGTTTGTAGAAGCTGACAAGCCTAAAGATCCATATAGATGTTGTAATATCGGCAAAAAATGCTGGGCAATGGTTGGTACACATGATAATGAACCTATTAAAATGTGGGCTGATCAAAATATTCATTCACATGTCGGTTATTTGCATGCAAAAAATTTGGTAGATGATTTGTTTGCAGAAGCTGAAAACAAAGATGATATTATAGTTCGCCTTACAGATGATGCCGAATTTTTAGCACAAACAAAATTGGTAGAACTTTTTGCTTGTCAGGCTGAAAATATTCAAATATTCTTTACTGATTATTTCAATGTATATGATGTTTATAACAGACCGGGAACATCAGGCGATGCAAACTGGAGTTTAAGATTGCCAGACAATTACAATGAACTTCATGCAATTGATCTTGCAAATATTTTAAAATTAGCTATAATTGCAAGAGGTCATGAATTCGCAGAAAAGAATAAAAAAGTAATTGAAAAATTGGATGAAATCTAAAAACAATTTTAATGGCGGTA
>USJT01000158.1 GCA_900555175.1 uncultured bacterium | reverse complement strand
TTTCATATCAAGAGCAGATTTAACCTTTACGACATCATATTTTCTCTCAACATCTTTTGTTGTAATCAATGTAACTTCTGCTCCGAGATTTTTTGCAGTATCTGCAAGAGCAAGTCCCATTTTGCCTGATGAATAATTTGAAATATATCTTACAGGATCAATATCTTCTATTGTTCCGCCTGATGTTATAACAATTTTTTTGCCGTTTAACGGCTTGTATGTTAAAAGTTCAACTGTCTTATCAAAAATCTTTTCAAGAGAACAAAGTCTGCCTTTTCCTTCATAACCACAAGCAAGATAACCGCTTTCAGGTTCTAATATTTCGTAATGGAGTTTTTTCAAATTTTCTTGAAATATCGGATTTCCCCACATATTACAATTCATCGCAGGTGCAATTATAACAGGTTTTGTAAAAGCACAAGCAATAGAAGTCAAAAGGTTATCACAAATTCCTTGAGCAATCTTTGATATCGTATTAGCGGTTGCAGGCGCAATCACCATAATATCAGCACTGTCAGCGTAAGAAATATGTTCAGGTCTAAAATCTTTTACGCTAAATTCTTCAACAGCAACTTCATTTCCGCTCAAATTCTGTAATGTAAGCTTAGTCACAAAATTTAGGGCATTTGGCGTACATACAACAAGAACATTTGCGTTAGCTCTTTTGTACATTCTGATAAGCTCACAAATTTTGTAAGCTGCAATTCCACCTGTTATACCTAATAATATCGTTTTACCGCTTAACATTTTTACGTTCCTCGGAAATTATATTTTCAAGCTCCGAAATTGCTCTATCCAAATCATCATTTACGATTTTGTAATCAAATTTTTCAGCACGAGCAAGTTCCTGCTTTACTTCATGAAGTCTTTTTTGAATAGTTGCTTCATCTTCTGTATGACGGCCACGCAAACGATTTTCCAAAGCTTCTAAAGAAGGCGGACATATAAAAATCAAAACAGCTTCAGGCATCTGTTTTTTTACCTGCAAAGCACCTTGAGTATCAATCTCTAAAATAATATCTTTACCTTCTTCCAAACATTGATTGATAAATTTCTTCTTTGTACCGTAAAAATTTCCTGCAAATTCTGCCCATTCAAGAAATTTTCCGTTATCAACAGAGTTTTTAAAATCTTCTTTTGTCATAAAGAAGTAATTGACACCATCAACTTCACCCTCTCTTGGCTTTCTTGTAGTACAAGATATAGAAAGCATAAATTCAGGGTTTCTTGATAAAAAACCTTTTAAAACAGTGCCTTTTCCGACACCTGATGAACCTGATATTACATACAATTTTTTATTCATAGTATAATTATTATACAATGAACAAGAAAGCAATTTATAATTTTGTGACAAAAATTAATGCCGTAAAAAATTTAAAAGATATGGCAGACACAATTAACACAGAATTCATACAACTGACAGGAGCTTATGCAAGCTGGGTTAGCCTTATTAATTGGAACAACAATCAGGTAGAAGTCCGCAAGATTTTAACAACAGAACGTTTTAAACAAGATAAAAATCTTGAAAAAGAGGTTAAAAATATAAAACAAACAATATCCGATTTTTACAAAAATTTCGGATTGGAAGAGATCTATGAACATCTTTCTTACATGTCAAACACCAATAAAATCCTAAAACCGATTATTTACAGAAATAATATTTTAGGCTATGTAGGTCTAATTTCGGCTGATAAAAATTTTAACAAAAACTACATTACAGAAGTTGAAATTCTGATAGAATACATTAGTGCAAGATTAGAAATCATAACGCTTTATGATGAAAAGAGAAGAAATGCAAGAGAAAGAACCGAATTTCTTGCAAGCGTTTCTCACGAATTTAAAACACCGCTTAATGCAATAATAGGTTTTTGTGACCTGCTATCTGAAAACATCGAAAACGAAGAAAATCTTAAATACCTTCATAATATTTCAAATAATTCTGTTTACTTGATGAGTCTTATAAAAAACATTTTGGAATACGCTCGCAGCGATTCTCAACCGCTTACAATAAAAAAAGAACGTATTAGAACAAAACAATTAATCAATGAAATTCTCCAAAATTTTGATGAAATGCGTAAAGAAAAAAATATAACATTTAACTACACGCTTTCAGACATTATCGTTAACGCAGATTTAATAAGATTTAAACAACTGATTTACAACTTAATCTCAAATGCAATAAAATTTAGCAAAGAAAACAGCTCTGTTTCCATCGTAACTTACGTAAACAGAAAAAAAGAATTTGTATTTGAAATACGGGACAAAGGCGATGGAATCAGCAAAAAAGATATCACAAAGATTTTCAACTTCTTCACTCAAGTTAATCGCAGTGAACTCAAACGCCAACAAGGATCAGGCGTAGGTCTTGCACTATGCAGAAAAATTCTGCAAGCTCACGGTGGTGAAATTTATGTAAAATCAAAATTACACCAAGGAAGTACCTTCTGGTTCACACTACCTTTAAAACAAAAATCAAAATCAAAATCAAAATCAGAATAAATTAAGCTTGATTTTGTTGTTGTTTTTTCTTTTTCTCATCAATCATCAATACAGTACAAATACTGATACAGATTAGAGCTGACAATACCCAGAACACAATAGCGCCGTTCCACCCGAATTTATCTACCATAAATCCTGTACCGGTAGAAGAAAATACAGCACCAATATAACCGAATGTTCCTGTAAAGCCTGTTGCAGCAGAAGCTACTTTTTTAGAGCTTGATTCAACCAAACCGCCTATCATCATCTGAGGTCCGTATGTAAATGCACCTAACAATCCGATTAACACGAAATCTAAAGTGCTTATTGTATTAAATTTCAATAATACAAGACAAATTACAACACCTGCTAAATAAATCATATTAACAGGAGCTCTTTCGCCTTTAAAAATTTTATCAGAAATTAAACCTGCGCAAATTGTCCCAACAATACCTACAAGAGGAAGTGAGCTTAATTTCATAGCAGCGAGTTCAAGCGAATTGTGCTTAGCCTCACTCAAATATTTTATCATCCAGTCTTCTGCGCCAAATCTAATGATATAAACAAAGATATAAGCAATAGCAAGCAGCCAAATTGTCTTGTTGTATAAAATGTTTTCTTTAAATATTTCAATGTAAGTTCTGTTATCGTCTGAATTGTTATTATTAGCCGCAACAGGTTCGTTATTATAAGTTTCGATATCAGGAAGTCCCAAAGATTGCGGTCTGTCTCTCAATCTGTTATACAACCAAATAGCAACAAGAACAGCCAAAGTACCAGGAACAAAGAATGCCATCTTCCATCCGTAATGAGCTACCAAAAATCCTGATACAATTACGCTTAAGAAAGTTCCTGTCTGGTGAGAACAAGACCATAAAGACCATTTTGTTCCTCTTTCAGAGTTTGAATACCAATAAGTCAAGCTTTTAGCAACAGCCGGAAATCCAGCAGATTGGAACCAACCTGAAGCACCCCAGAAAAATACAAAAAGCCAAAGCAAAATTGTATTAGTCGGCAACCCGAAAAAGCTTCCATGTCCCGGAGTAATAAATACAGCAGACAATCCAAAGCAAATATTTGCGATAGCTGTCATAATTAAAGCAGTAGGCAAAAATTTACGAACATCAGATCCGTCAGCCAAAACTCCGTTTACAAACTTTCCGATACCGTAAGTCAAATATAAAGAGCTGCCTAAAAGTCCGAGTTCCGTATTAGAATACCCATACTCTTGGCTTAACCCGGGAAGTGCAACCGCAATATTTTTCTTACACAAATAAAATACAGTATAACCTATAAAACAAGCATAGAAAATTCTCAATCTCCAATGAGCATACATGC
>USJT01000157.1 GCA_900555175.1 uncultured bacterium | reverse complement strand
AACCTGCAACAAAAGCATCTTTTTTTATCAGCGCAGGGAAAATAAATGAACAATTTTCGATATCGTCAACTGTGTTTATAAAAATGTTTTTTTCTTTGCAAATTTTTGCAATAAAATTATTTATTTTTTTATTATTTGTTGCAGAAATTATCATAAAAAAATTTTTAATATCATCAATTTCAATTTCTTTTTTTTTGTAAATTAAATTGTGATTTTCTTTTAAAATTTTTTCTAATTCTTGACAAATTTTTGGTGCAATTATTGTAATTTTTCCTTCAAATGGAATAAGTTTTACAACCTTTCTAAACGCAACTTTTCCGCCGCCGATAATTAAAATATTTTTATTTTTTAAATCAACAAATAAAGGGAAATATGCCATTTTTTATTAAACGTAACTCCCTTCTTTTTTTATTGCATTTATTACATTTTCAAATGAATTTGCATCAAGTTTATCTTTTAAATAATACAAAAAATTTTCAAGTGAAAAATCTTTAAATTTTTCATTTTCTAATTGAATTTTTTTTAGTGCATTATGATAAATAATATTTTTATAAATTTTTTGTAATTCTTGATTTAAAATATCATAAGCATCATCAACAGCTTTTTCTTTTTTTACATTATTATTTTTTACAATTTCTTTAAAATAATCAATTGTTATAAGTTCGCAATTTTGAATTTTAGAAATTTCTCTATCGATATCATAAGGAGATGCCAAATCAATAAAGAGCATTTTTTTTGACGGTGTAATATTTGAAATTGTATCATCAAAATTTATTGTATAATGCGGACTTGTTGTTGCGGAAATTACAATATCAATATTTTTTAGATATTGAAAACGTTTTGCATAATCAATAATTTCTATATTTTCTGTATAATTTATCGGGCAGCCGTGAGATCTTTGTGTTGCAAAAATTTTTAATTTTGAATTTTTATTTAAAAGATTTCTGATAATACTGGAACCGATTTTTCCGCTTCCGCCGATTACTAAAATTGAGGGAGAAAAATTTTTATTTTCTTGCATAAAATTTTTAATTTCATTGCAAGCTAATGTTGCAAAAGATAGTGCGGATTTTGAAATTTCTGTTTGCGTTTTTATTTTTTTTGCACAGGATAATGCACTTAAAAAAACGGTATTTAATTCATAACCTGTTCTTTTTTCTTTTAATGATCCGAGATAAGTTTGTTTTACTTGTGAAAGAATTTCATTCTCTCCGACAATCATAGAATCAAGACCGCAAGTTACTTTAAAAATATGTTCGATTGCAGATTTGTTTTCATAATATCTTGCATATTTTCTTATTTCGCTAATAGAAAATCCTGTTTTTTTTGATAACAAATTTTCAAGAATTGTGAAAACATTTTTTTGTGTTTCAACATAAATTTCAGTACGGTTGCAAGTGGCTAAAATTATACATTTTGCATCAGTTATAAATTCATTTAATTGTGATAAAAAATTTTCTTTTTCACAATTTGTAAATGCAAATTTATTTCTGATATTTTCCGGAGCTGTTTTGAAACTTATACTTATACATTTCAAATTGCATACTCCTTAATAATATCGATAAAATTATTTTTATTATCAATTATCCATTTGTCAAAAGTTGAGTTTGAGGATTGAATTTTTCTTCCTAATTCTCTAAACATTTCTGGAATTTTATCGGCAGGAATTGTTCCGAGAACTTCTCCAAAATGTTCATCGCCTTGAGTTTCGCATCCATCAAAAAAGATGTCAAAAACATCAGAGAGTACGCCGTCAATTTTTTTCTTTCCGCCTTTAAATCCTACGTTAGCAGTTTCATGTGCAGCACAAGAAGATTGACAGCCTGAGATACATAATTTTGGTAATACTCCGTCTTTGAAATTTTCTTCTTTATCAACATCAATAATTTTTTGTAGAAGTCCGCTTGAATTTGCAATTCCTTGTTGACAAATTGTAGCACCGACACAGCTTACTGATTCTTGCAATTCTGAATTTGAGTTATCTGAATGTAGCAAATCTAAAATTTCGTTTGCTTCATCTCCTGTCAAGTTAGTTATAAACATTTCTTCTTTAGTGGAAAGTCTTAATTTTGCATCATCGATTTGAGATACTTTATCGTAGAGATTTTTTAGTGTATCCAAATTAGGGTTGCCTAATGCAGGGTGATATTTTACTGCATACAAACCGTTTTGTTTTTGTTCAATTATATTTCTTGAAGATTTTGCAACAGAGCCGTTTCCTTGTTTTGTGATTGTCGGGATTGTGACATTTAAGGTTAAATCTTGTGAATTTTTAATTTCTTCAAGAATACGATTGAATTCTGATAAATATTTTTCTTCTCCGATTGTTCTTGGAATATATCTTGTTCTTGCTTTTGCACGGTTTTCGTAATTCCCGTATTGCATAAAGATTTGAACCATTGTCATTATGTAATATAAAATATTTTCAGGTTCGATATCTTCTGCAGTTTTTATTCCGAATCCTGGATTTACGCCTAAGCCGCCTGCTGTGTATAAATCAAATTTACCGTTTGATTTTGCAACAAAGCCCATATCTCTGTATGTTGCATGTACCAAGTTTTCTTTAGTGTTAGAAAAACTTACTTTTAATTTTCTTGGCAGATTAATTTTTCCGATTAAGCCTGTTAAAAATTCTGATGCTTTTTTTGCGTAAGGAGATACATCGAAAAATTCACCTTTTTCAACTCCTGATAATGGAGAGCATAAAACGTTTCGAGGATTGTCTCCGCCGCCGCCTATTGTCAAAATTCCTGCATCAAATGCTTCCAACATAACTTGTGGTATAACTTCCGGTTTCAGATGATGTAACTGTATTGATTGATTTGTTGTGAAGTGGATTTTTTCAATATTATATTTTTCAATACTTTTTATTATAAATTGAAGGTTGTCTATATCAAGCATTCCACCTGGAACTCTTAATCTGAGCATACCTGTTTTATGTCCGCGTTCTGAATATGTTCCAAACTTCCCTGAAATTGATTTGTATTCAGGAATTGAAAGTTCTCCGTTATAATATTTTTCACAAATTTTTGCAAAATCTTGAATGCTTGCTCTTATTTCTGTTGTTCTGTCGTTTTTTTCTAACACAGTCTTTATCCATTTCTTAATACTTATCCCATTTTATTATTTTAACTCAAATGCTTTGCTTTTAGTATAAAATATTTCTAAAGATTAACTGTTATAAAATCGCTTTTGTTTGTAATATAATAGTTATAGCCGTATAAAAGGAGAGGTAAATATGGGAAAGAATAGAATTGGTATTGATGTTGGCGGAACAAATGTTAAATTAGCGCTTGTAAGTGATAAAGGTGAAATTAAATATTCAAATTCCGTACCTACACGTGCGGAAATGGGTTATGAATATACTGTTGAAAATATTAAACAAGCTATTTATGATTTGTTGAAGGAAACAAAACTTTCGACAAAAGATATTCAAGGAATTGGTTTTGGTTTCCCGGGACAAGTTGACTATAAAGCAGGGATTGTTAGAAATGCCCCGAATATTCCTGGTTGGGTTGAAGTTCCTATTGCAAAACTTATTGAAGATGAATTTCATGTTCCGACCCGTGTTGATAATGATGTAAGATGTGCTGCTTTAGGTGAATTGAATTACGGAGCAGGCAGAGGATGCGAAAACCTTATTTGTATTACTGTTGGAACAGGTATCGGTTCAGGTCTTATCGTAAACGGAAAACTTGTCAGAGGTGCTTCTAACGCAGCAGGTGAAATCGGTCATATAAAACTTCAAATGAATGACGGCCCTCTTTGCGGATGCGGAGATACAGGATGTTTGGAAGCTTTTGCATCAGGCCCTTCAATT
>USJT01000156.1 GCA_900555175.1 uncultured bacterium | reverse complement strand
TACCGGATGTCTACATCAGCTTCTAACAGGCTAGTTGCAAAAGTATGACGAAACATATGAGGGGTAATATGTAAGTCAATCCCGGCTATGGCAGCATATTTTTTTAACATTCTTCTTACAGATTGATCTGAAAGAGGACTTGAATTTGGATTTACAAAGAAATGGTTTGTTTTTCCGATTTCTTGAGTGAATACATTTTTGTACTTAATTAACAATTGAAGAACATCATTGTTCCCTATCTGTATAAGCCGTTCTTTGGAGCCCTTCCCTAATATGAGAATAGAGCCATCATGAAGATTTACATCTGTTTCTTTTAGGCTACATAGTTCTGAAATCCTTATTCCGGTAGAAAATAAAGTCTCAACAACGGCAATATCTCGAAGCGTTTTTCGTTTTTGGTATGTTGTTGTTGTGATAACGTGTTGCTGATACATGGTCGTAAAAAGTAATTCCATTAAATGAAGAGGAATTGTTTTAGGCAAAGTTTGTGGAGCTCGAAATCTTGTGCGTATTTTATTAAAAGGGTTTACCGGTATAAAATCCTGATATTCTAGATAATGGTAAAATGCTTTTATGGAAGCTATTTTTCGCTTTACTGTTTTGGGCTTGTAATTTTGATGTAAATCTGCTATGTATCTTTCGATTTCTGTAATTGAGATGTCATAAACAATATTTGTTTTGAAAAAACTATTAAATTGTGTAAGGTCAATTTGGTATGCTTTTAGGGTTTTTGCATCTAGTCTCTTTTGTTCTTGACAGTTTTTGAGATAGTTTTTTATTATTTGTGGCAAAGTGTTCATATGTGTTAGTCTCCTTGATATTTAAATAAAGTTTTTCAATTATTATACATAATTTGTGCAGTTGCTGTTAAGTACACAAAAGAGGAAATTCCTACATTAATAAAGTATCGAAGATAAAAGACTTAAGGTAGAGTACAAGGATAAAGGATATGTTGATGCGTTAGTTGAGAAATATCAGAAAAAGATGGAAACGATTTGCGGAAAAAGATAAATTGACAAAATCTGTGTTTATTAATATAATAGACACAGATTTTTGAATTTTGCCGAAGCGTTATATCAACAGATATGAATTAATGAGGAGGGGATGAAGCTATGATAGGTGTCAAGTAAGTCTTACAGCAACATTTATTTGTTAGTAGTAAGTAGATTTATTTAAGGGAGGATTGTATGAGATTAAAACAAATTAAATTGGTACTATTTAGTGCAATTATACTTGTTGGATTGTTTTTCTTTATACAGATACATCAAACAAGGAATGTTGAGAAACAAAAAACAAGTAATATTGTTGGCAAATTGCTAATAGACACCACTGGAAAAGAGGAACCTATTGTTCTTAATCCACTTGAGACAAAAAATCATAGAACAATGATTTTACCCTATTTGAAGGAAGAACAGAATGAATGTTTAATAGATTTGTCTTTTCTAGGCTTTGATAAGAAATTAAAATTAACAGCCTATGATATTGGATATATTACTGAAAATGAATCATCGTGTATACAAGTGAGTTCAAAAGGAGGGGTGAATGCGACGGATTCAAAAGAGAAAAAAAGCAATGGAAATTGTTTAATTCTTGTGGTTAGTAATCAAATTAAATCTATAGATTCAGACAATTACATAGTTGTATTAGATTATCTGAATCACAAAAAATATATTTATAAGACTAATTTGCTTTTTTCATGGGTACGCAGACCTGTGCTTCAGTTAGCGGATATTACAGGTGATGGCAGGCAGGAGATTATCGTTTCAAATGTAATAAATGGGAAAACCGGCACAGCATGTGAAGTTATACGATATGACAAGGGTAATGACGTTTTTAAATCCATTTATGCAAATCCAAAGAAGGCAGATGCTGATCATGTAGGAAAACAGATAGAATATTTTTCCGGGTATCTTATCGACAATTATCGAGCTGTACTTGAATGTAAAAGAATTGGATACAGTACCACTTTTTCTATATTAGATTCTGGTTATAAAAAAGAGGATTTTGAAATTGATAAGGCACCGAAAGACAAAATGAATGATATAATGCAAGATTGTAGAGTTTACAAAAAGGGTAAACTGATAAAAAATGGAAACGATGTAAAAATACAAATGGGACCATTAGATGAGTATGAAGGGATTCAGGTGCATGTGAGTTCTAATGGAGAAAAGAAGATTAGATTAAAATATTATATTCGTATAGGTAGATGGAATACTATTGCTATAGCGTATGCTTATATGGACTATGATAAAAATAATGATTGCCTAAAGATTGCAGATGCGGTTATAGAAACATCTAATTTTGAGTAAGTTGTTTGCAGTGAGAATCCATACACAGTACCACAATAAAGCGGCAGCCTGCACATATGACATGCTTGGTTGTATTAGTTTAAGTGAGGTGAGGATGTTATGAGAAAAAAATGTCATGGCTTAATTATTTTAGCGGTTATTATATGTGTTGTTGTAAATTATCAAGTGGCATATTCAGCAGACGTGTTATCTAGTGTATGTACAAGCTACGGTGGTCAGGATGCTTTAGTTGCTGGAAAGGTTGTAAATATTGATTCAGAGAAAGAGGTTATGAATGTTGAAGTTTTTCGATTGCTTTCGGGAAATCTCAAATATAAAGATAACACAATCACCATTCAATATAAGAAGTTGAAAAAAATAGGTATTGGAGATAAAGTTTTATTATCTTTAGAGGCAGTAAACGCAGAGGATTCTTTGTATAAAATAGCATATGAATGTGGGTGTTATTCAATCGAATATAGGGATGACAAAAAAATAAAATTGCTAAATAATATTTATACTAATACAATAAGTGATGATGACTATTTTGATATTAGTTTACAATGGTTTTGTAATACTGGTGAAATATTATATGAAGAAGATTTAATAGATAACACTAAATATTACAGACAGGATGGAGAAAACACAGAGTTAGTTTATGACCAGAACAAGCACAAATGGTATCAAGACTCTTTTTCATCTTCTTTTGAAGTTCCAGATGTAATGAAAGAGAAAAAAGAGTTTACTTTTAAGGTGATAATTATTGTTTTTGCAGTATGTGTTGGCAGTGTTTTGTTATGTTATTTTCTGAGGAGAAAATATATTTCCCCAAAAGACAAAGACACTTTATATGAAAAAAATGATTGAATAAAGTGTATTGCAACATTTTTGAAGGTTAAATCGTTGTATTAAAGAGGTTGATTTATACGCAAGGGGGATTCGGATGAAGAAAACAATTTTAAAAGTTATTATCCTAGCATTTTTTATATTATTGCATAAGGATACTGTGTATGCAGGGGACGAAATATCTTTTACGATAAATAATGAACCACCTCAAGATGCATTGATTATTGGTAGGGTAAGTGAGGTACATAACAATCAAAATTTTATAAGTATTGATGTTGTGCGAATTGTTGTGGGGAAGATTTGCGAAGACCATGTAAATTTGCAAGGGGTGGATACTGCAAAGTATAAGAAGGGAGATTGTATTCTTTTTTCGGCAAAATTTATGGAGAATAAAGATGGTATTACACAATGTCGTGCTGTATATTACTATTACAAAGTTGCTCTTAAAGCAGATAATAAGGTTCGCATTTTGCCAAGTAAGGACGATTCAAGGGCACTTGCAGCAGAATTAGAATGGTTTGTAAATACGGGCGAGCAAAGAGTGAACGAAGAAATATATGATTATGATAAGGATAAGTGGTTGAAAAATTCGTTTGATAAACGTTATACTGCCCCAGATGTAAAGAAAGAATTGCAGAAAAAAAGAATACGATTTTGTGTGGTGGGTGGCATCTTAATTGTTTTAGTTGGTGCTTTTTGTATAACAAAAAGGATGCACAAAAAAAGATTGAAGAAGCGG